>NZ_LIQY01000205.1 GCF_001418495.1 Streptomyces pathocidini
GTGCAGCCGCGTACGAAACCTGTGCTCCCGGCGAGGGTTGGCGTTCCGGAGCGGCAACGCTCCGGTGGGTGGCGGGGCCCGTGCGCCGGGTGCGGGTTCCGGTGTGCCCACCCGTTCCGCCCTTGCGGAACGCCTGCCCACACCGGAACGGTGGCGCGTGCCCACGCAGGAGCGGTGTGTCGCTCAGCGTGAGCGACCTGGCCGAGCCGGAGGCTACTCCGTGCGGAGGCCGTCGGGGCGCATCAGGCGCCATAGCGCTGGGAGCGCCAGCAGGGTGACCAGGAGGACGACCGCCGCGCCGATCCCCGCCATCGTCGCCACCGCCACCGCGTCGACCGTCATCGACGCGCCCGCCATCTTCTGCAGGACCGCCCCCAGTCCGAGCCCCACCGCGGTGGCCAGTGTGAGGCCGAGGGTGATCGGGACGGCCGTCTGCCACAGGACCGACAGGGACAGTGTCGAGCGGCGCGTCCCGAAGGCCAGCAGCGCGGAGAGGAGTTTCCGCCGTTCCCGCAGCTGTTCCAGCTGCGACACCAGCAGGCTGGCCCCGATCAGCAGCATCACGCACGCCGCTCCCACCAGCAGCCCGGTGCGGATCGAGGCGAACCGCCGGGACTGCTCGCTCGCGGCCAGGGTCTGTACCTGGGCGAGTGGCGAGGCCTTCGCGGCGGCGTTGCGCACGTACTCCCGCGCGTCCGGCACGGATTCGTCCAGTTTCACGAACACCTCGCTGTGCATGGCGAGCGCCGCCCCGGCGGGGAACGCCTTCGGCGTCACGAACAGCCCACCGGTGATGTTGCCCGTGGGGTCCTTGCGCGGCTGCGCCTTCCGGATCCCCTCCGGCAGTCGCCACGGCACCTCCGCGCCCTTGGAGCTGCCGAATCCCGGGTCGAGGTGGACGGTCCGGCCGGCCTTCGCCAGCTGCGCCGTGTACACATCGGTGGGGGCGTCCCGTACGGCGAACACGTCTCCGTCGCGGCAGGACGGCAGCTCGGCGATGGCACGCAGCGCCGCGCAGGTGCCGACGTGGACGGCCATCGTCTTGCCCGGGTCCCTGCGGGTGTCGCCCGCGTAGGTGCTGGAGACCGGCGGGGTGACCCGCGCCACTCCGTCGGTGTGCGCCAGCTGCCGGGCCAGCGCGCTGATCTGAGCGGAGGACTCGGGCGAGGTCGGCGCGGAGACGGCCATCTGCGCGCGGGAGAGGTCGTTGTCCGTGGCCCGGGTGTAATCGCTCTCGACCCCGGTGAACAGCATGTGCAGCGCGATCGCCCCGGCCACCGCGACCGCGATCCCGTTGACCAGCCGGGCCGCCGCGCCGCTGGTCAACTGCATCCGGCGGACGGCCAGTTGCCAGGAGACGGGCCCGGCGCCGAGCCGGGCGACGACCGCCTCGACCAACCACGGCAGCAGCGCCGTGACGCCGACGAGCAGCAGCACCACACCGCCGATGACCATCGCCTGGTTGAAGTCCCCGCGGGAGCGGCCCTGCCCGATCATCGGGTAGAGCAGCCCGAGCCCGGCCAGCGGCATCAGCAGCCGCCACCACAGCCTGCGCCGCGCGGGTTTGGCCGTACGGACGACCCCGAGCGGTTCGATCACCACGCCGCGCAGCGCGAACAGCGTCACGCCCACCGCGGCGGCCGGAACCGCGACCAGGATCAGCAGGGCGAGGGCGGGGGAGGGGTTCAGGTCGTGCGGGAACACGCTCATCTGCAGGACCTCGACGCCCCCGGCCCACTGCCGGCCGAGCAGGAACACCACCGCGCCGACGGCCAGTCCGAGCAGCGAACCGGCCAGTGCCTCACCGGCCGCGATCCGCCGCGCCGTCCGCCCGTCGGCTCCGATCAGCCGCAGCGCGGCCAGCCTCCGGTCGCGCCGCTCGCCGCCGAACCGCACGGCCGTGGCGATGAACACCGCGACCGGCATGAGCAGCACGATGAACACGATCAGTGTGAGCAGGAGCAGCACCGGGTCCATGCGCGGCGCCGGCTCGCCGGTCGTGCCGTAGTGGTCGATGCGCTGGGTCGGGCCGTCCCCGAGCCGCAGGGTGTCCGAACCGGCGATGTAGGCCAGCTCGCTGGGGCCGATGAGGCCCGCGTCGCCGATGGTGCCGACGATCCGTTGGTCGAGCCGCTCGCGCAGCAGCGCTCCCTCGCCCGAGGCCAGCAGTTCCTTCAGCGCGGGTGAGACGACCATCTCGCCGGCGCCGGGGAAGCGGGAAACCCCCGGCGGCAGCGGGGCCTTGGGGCCCTCCGGCAGCATGATCCGGCCGCGGACATCCTCCTGCCGGTAGCGGTCGTCCGTCGGCATGACGAGGACGGTGTCGTCGGCCTTGGACACCGGCCCGCCGCTGTACGTGATGTCGGCGCGGGCCTCGCCGCGCGCATCGCGGTTCGCCAGCGCGCTCGGGATGGCGGTGGTGAGCAGCAGCAGGGCGACGCCCAGGCCCACGCCGACGGCGGTGAGCAGGGTGCGCGTCCACCCCTCGCGCCCGCCGGAGAGGGCGAACCGCGTGCCCATGCCGAGATCGCGTATCCAGGTCTTCGGCGCGCTCATGAGGAGCGCTCCAGATCGCGCGACCGGCCGTCGCGTACGACGATCTCGCGGTCCGAGTACGCGGCCACCCGCGCCTCGTGCGTCACCAGCACGACGGCCGCGCGCGTGGATCGGGCCGCCTCGGTCAGCAGCTCCATCACCCGCTCGCCGTTGAGCGAGTCGAGCGCGCCGGTCGGCTCGTCCGCGAACACCACGCGCGGCCCGGTGACCAGCGAGCGGGCCACCGCCACGCGCTGGCCCTGTCCGCCGGAGACCTCGCCGGGCCGCTTGCGGGCCAGGCTGTCGATCTCCAGCCGCTCCAGCCAGCCCAGCGCGGTGCCTTCGGCGGCCTTGCGTGCCACGCCGTTGAGCCGCAGCGGCAGCGCCACGTTCTCCAGGCAGGTGAGCTCGGGCACCAGCTGCCCGAACTGGAAGACGAAGCCGAAGTCGCCCCGGCGCAGCGCGCTGCGCTCGGCGTCGCCCATGGCCGACAGCTCGCGGCCGTCGTAGGTGATGGTGCCCGAGTCGGGGGTCACGATCCCGGCGAGGCAGTGCAGCAGCGTCGACTTGCCGGACCCCGAGGGGCCCATGACGGCCACGACCTCGCCCGGGTGGATGGAGAAGTGGGCGCCGTCGAGCGCGTTGGTGGGTCCGTACGCCTTGCGCAGGTTCTCGGCGGTGAGCAGGGAGCCGGCGGGGGTCATGCCCGTACCTCCGCGGCGAGTGCGTCGAGCCGGGCGGCGGTGAGCTCCAGCCACCGCAGGTCCGCCTCCAGGTGGAACAGGGCGTGGTCGCAGATCAGTTGGTCCGCGAGGTCGCCGGTGCGCTTGCGCTCGGTCAGCTCGCGCATCAGCCGCAGGTGCTCCGAGCGCTGCGCGTCGAGCAGGTCGGCGGCGCTGCGGCCGGTGAGCAGTGCGAGGACCACCTTGGTGAAGAGGGTGGACTGCAGATACGGCTCGGGCTTCTCCGGTTCGGCGAGCCACTGGGCGACGTCGGTGATCCCGGCGTCCGTGATCGCGTACCGCTTGCGCTCGGGGCCGCCGCCGGGCTCGACGCCCTCGACCTCCACGAGTCCGTTCTTCAGCAGGCGCGACATCGTCGAGTACACCTGCCCGTAGTGCAGCGGGCGGTCGTGGCCGAAGCGCTGGTCGAAGGCGCGCTTGAGGTCGTAGCCGTGGCGCGGGCCGGACTCCAGGAGTCCGAGCAGGGTGTGGCTTATGGACATGACCGAGACTCTACACCAGGCGTATACATGCGATGTATAGCCGAGGTGTATACGTACAGTGTTCAGTCGCGGCGCGGGTGGGCGCCCGGCCCGCCCGGGCAACCCTCGAGGCTTCTCGCAGGTCAGTTCCCATGGGCGGGGGTGCTGATTGTCACGTCCGGAAAAGCCTTGTTCGGTGAGCTTTTGGCCGAAGATGCGGTGTTAGCGTCGTGAGGTTTGCCGGGGGACGCAAGGAACGGGAGCTGGGCTGAGATGGGACGACCGAGAGCGAAGCGGGCCGGAGGCGGCATACGCCGCCTCTTCACCTGGCGGAAGGTGCTGGGCGCCGTCCTGACCGTGGGCGTGCTCGGCATCGGCACCTTCATCGCGCTCTACATAGCCGTCGACGTGCCGGACGCCAACGCGGACGCCAAGAAGCAGGCCAACGTCTTCATGTACGACGACGGCTCGATCCTGGCCCGCGCGGGCTCGGTCAACCGCGAGATCGTCCCGTTGAGCCAGGTGCCCAAGGCCGTGCAGCACGCCTTCGTCGCGGCCGAGAACAAGACCTTCTACCAGGACTCCGGCGTCGACCTGAAGGGCACGGCCCGCGGCCTGGTCAACACCGCCCTCGGGCGCGGCAAGCAGGGTGGCTCGACCATCACCCAGCAGTACGTGAAGAACTACTTCCTCGACCAGGAGCAGACCGTCTCCCGCAAGGCCAAGGAGCTGATCATCTCGCTCAAGGTCGACCAGGAGATGAGCAAGGACGACATCCTCGCCGGCTACATGAACACCAGCTACTACGGGCGGGGCGCGTACGGCATCCAGGCCGCGGCCCGCGCGTACTACGGCGTGGACGCCAGGGACCTCACCGTCGAGCAGGGCGCGTACCTCGCCGCGCTGCTCCAGGCGCCCAGCCAGTACGAGTGGTCGGGCGCGAGCGAGACCTCCCGCAAGCTCGCCCTCCAGCGCTGGAACTACGTGCTGGACAACATGGTCGGCATGGACTGGCTGGACGCGGGCGCGCGCTCCCGGATGGACTTCGACACGCCGATCGCGCCCAAGCCCCCCGCCGGTCTCGACGGCCAGGCGGGCTACCTCGCCAAGCTCGCGCAGGACGAGCTGGCCGCAGCGGGCGTCGACAAGGCGGAGTTCGACGCCGGCGGCTGGCAGATCAAGCTCGCCATCGACAAGAAGAAGCAGCGGGCCCTGGAGGCCGCCGTGGACGACAAGCTCCGGACCGACCTGGACCCGGAGAAGCGGAAGGTCGACTCCCACGTCCAGCCGGGGGCCGTGTCCGTCGACCCCAAGACGGGCCGGATCGTGGCGATGTACGGCGGCGAGAGCGCCACGAAGCACTACACCAACAACGCCACCCGCCGCGACTACCAGCCCGCCTCCACCTTCAAGCCGCTGATCCTCGCCGCCGCGCTGGAGAACTCCTCGAAGACGCAGGCCGGTGCCCCGATCAAGGCGAGCACGGTCTACGACGGCACGAGCAAGCGCCCGGTCAAGGGCAGCACCATCCCGTTCGCGCCGGAGAACGAGGACGACAGGAACTACGGCCCGATCAGCGTCCAGAAGGCCATGAACAAGTCGGTCAACTCGGTCTTCGCGCAGATGGCCGTCGATGTCGGCCTGGACAAGGTCAAGCAGACCGCGATCAACCTCGGCATGAGCGAGAAGGCCGGCGGCTTCGAGGCCAAGCCCGCGATGTCGCTGGGCTCGATGGGCGGCAGCCCGCTCGACATGGCCGCGGCGTACGCGACGCTCGACAACCACGGCAAGAAGGTCACCCCGCGTCTGGTGCTGTCCGCCGAGCGCGGTGACCAGAAGGTCGACCTGCCGGAGGAGCAGGAGGGCGAGCAGGTCGTGGACCGCACGACCGCCGACACCGTCACCTCCGTGCTGGCCGGCGTCGTCGACGACGGCACGGGCGCCGTCGTGCGCTCCGCCGGACTCGACATCGCGGGCAAGACTGGTACCTCGGACGACAACAAGTCCGCCTGGTTCGCGGGCTACACCCCCGAACTGGTCACCACCGTCGGCCTGTTCGGCGAGGACGCCGAGGAGGGCGGCAAGCAGGTCACCCTGTACGGCACGGGCGGCGGCGGCCGGGTCAACGGCAGCGGCTACCCGGCGCAGATCTGGGCCGACTACACCCGGGCCGCGCTGAAGGGCGAGTCGTCCGCGGAGTTCGACCTCGACACCGACCAGGGCGCCGCGATCACCCTGCCCTCCACCACGCCGACCGCCCCGCCGACGAGGCAGGGCCGGGGCCCGGACCCGACCCACTCCACCCCGGGCGGCCAGGACCCGTCGGACCCGGAGTCCCCGACGGACCCCCCGACGGACCCGGGCAGGCCGACGACCCCGACCATCCCGCCCACGGACCCGGTGACCCCGACGGCTCCCCCGACGAAGCCCACGCCCCCGACGCCGTCGGACCCGGCCGAGGAGGACGACCCCAACACGGGTCACAACGGCTGACGGCAGAGCCGGGGCGGCTGCTGACCCGACCGCCGTACGGGCAGGCGGTCAGCCTCCGTTGACGTTCTGGGCCACTCGGTCGCCCAGGTTCTTGTCCACGTTGCGCCAGTACTGGATCGCGCGGTCGAGGACCGGGCGGCTGACCCCCTTCAGGAGGTGGCCGGAGATGTTGGCGACCAGGCGGTCGCGGGCCGCGTCGTCCAGGACCTCGCGGACCATCGTGCCCGCCTGCCCCCAGTCGTCGTCCTCGCGGTGCAGCGAGTACGCCTCGCGCACCATCTCGCCCGCCGTCTCCCAGCCCGCGGGATCGCCGAAGCGGGTGGTGTCCGCGGCCGGACCGCCGTACGAGTTGGGGGCGTAGACCGCGCCGACCCGGTTCGGCTCGTACCGCATCGGGCCGTCCTTCGCGTAGGAGTGGACGGGCACGTGCGGGCGGTTGGGCGGCAGCTGCGCGTAGTTGGGGCCGATGCGGTACCGGTGGGTGTCCGCGTACGAGAAGATCCGGCCCAGCAGCATCTTGTCCGGCGAGACGCTGATCCCCGGCACCAGGTTCGACGGCTCGAACGCGGCCTGCTCGATGTGGACGAAGAAGTCGTCCGGGTTCCGGTCGAGCGTCATCCGGCCGACCTCGATCAGCGGGTAGTCGCCGTGCGGCCAGACCTTGGTCAGGTCGAAGGGGTTGAAGCGGTAGTCCGGCGCGTCCTCGAACGGCATGACCTGGACGTACATCGTCCAGGAGGGCGCGTCGCCCGCGGCGATCGAGTCGAAGAGGTCGCGGCGGTGGAAGTCGCCGTCCTCGCCCGCGAGCCGGTCCGCCTCCTCCTGAGGGAGGAAGTCGATGCCCTGGTCGGTCTTGATGTGGTACTTGATCCAGAACCGCGTGCCGCCGCCGTTGACCCACATATAGGTGTGCGAGCCGTAGCCGTTCATGGTGCGGTAGCTCTTCGGGATGCCGCGGTCGCCCATCAGCCACGTGACCATGTGCGCGGACTCGGGGGACAGCGTCCAGAAGTCCCACTGCATGTCGTTGTCGCGCATCGCGCTGTCCGGGCGCCGCTTCTGGCTGCGGATGAAGTCCTGGAACTTCATCGGATCGCGGACGAAGAAGATCGGGGTGTTGTTGCCCACCAGGTCGTAGTTGCCGTGCTCGGTGTAGAACTTCAGCGCGAAGCCGCGCGGGTCGCGCCAGGTGTCGGGGCTGCCCTGCTCGCCCGCGACCGTCGAGAAGCGGGCCAGCATGTCCGTGCTCTTGCCGGGCTGGAACAGATCGGCCTTGGTGAACTGGCTGACGTCGTGGGTGACGGTGAACCTGCCGTACGCCCCGCTGCCCTTCGCGTGCACCACGCGCTCGGGGACCCGCTCCCGGTTGAACTGGGCCATCTTCTCGATCAGATAGTGATCGTGCAGCAGGATCGGGCCGGTGTCGCCGACGGTGAGCGAGTGCTCGTCGCTCTGTACCGGTACGCCGTGGTTGCTCGTCGTATACGGGACCTTCTGGGGAGAGTCGGTCATCGGGAACGCCTCGCTGTGCGCATGGTGAGGATTTATCCGGCTATGTCCACTTCGCAGTGAACTCCGCCGACGAGCCGTCGGCAACCCTGCCGAGCCCCGGACGCCCCCGGCCGTACGGGCGGGAAACCCTCACCGATCTCCAGACGCCCGTGCTCCCTCGGCTCCTCCCGCGCCAGACTGCGCCAGACGCCTGTGCCCCCTCCTACGCCTTCTGCCCCCTCCTACGCCTTCGCCGGCTGTGTCAGCTCGAACCACACGACCTTGCCCGTGCTCAGCCGGGTCGCACCCCAGCGCCGGGCCAGCTTGTTGACCAGGTACAGCCCACGCCCGTCCTCATCCGAGGGGCGGGCCTGCCGCAGCCGCGGCAGCTGCGGCACGTCGTCGCCCACCTCGCAGCGCAGCACGTCGGTCCGCAGCAGCCGCAGCGTGATCGGCCGTCCGGCATACCGAACCGCGTTCGTGACGACCTCGCTGATGAGCAGCTCGACGGAGTCGCTCAGCTCCTCCAGGCCCCAGCGGGCCAGCGCCCCGCGCGCGAGCCGGCGCGCCTTGCTGGGCGCGCGCTCGTGCGGATCCAGGTACCAGTACGCGACGTCGCTCGGCGCGATCCCGTCGAACCGGGCGGCCAGCAGCGCGATGTCGTCGTCCCGGTCGCCCGGGCCCACGATGTCCAGCACCTCGTCGCACAGCGGCTCCAGCGGCGGCGGGTGGTCCACGCCCGTCAGCCTGGCGGTCGCGACCAGCTTCTCCCGCAGGGCCTCTATCCCGGTCCACACGTCCCGCAGCCGGGACTCCACCAGGCCGTCGGTGTAGAGCAGCAGCGTCGCCCCGGCGGGCGCGTCCAGCTCCACCGCCTCGAAGTCCACCCCGCCCACGCCGATCGGCGCACCCGGCGGTACGCGCAGCACCTCGGCCCGGCCGCCCAGGTGCAGCAGGACCGGCGGCGGATGGCCCGCGTTGGCCACCACGATCCGGTGCGCCACCGGGTCGTACACCGCGTACAGGCAGGTCGCCATGCGGTCGCTGCCGAGCCGCTGCGCCTGCTCGTCGAGGTGGTGCAGCACCTCCTGCGGCGGCAGGTCGAGCCCGGCGAGGGTCTGCGCGGTGGTGCGCAGCTGACCCATGATCGCGGCGGAGGTCATGGAGTGGCCCATGACGTCCCCGACGACCAGGGCCACCCTGCTCCCCGGCAGCGGGATCGCGTCGTACCAGTCGCCGCCGACCCGGGCGGTCTCGGCGGCCGGCAGATAGCGGCTGGCCAGGCGTACGCCGGTGGGCTGCGGCAGGTTCTCCGGGAGCATCGTGCGCTGGAGCGCGTCCGCGATGTAGGCCTCGCGGCCGTACAGCACCGCCTTGTCGACGCCCAGCGCGGTGTGCGTCGCCAGCTGGGCCGCCACCAGCAGGTCGTCGGCCTCGAAGGCGGGCCGGTCGGGGCGGCGCAGGAACACCGCGGCGCCGATCACCCGGCGGCGGCCGCGCAGCGGGGCGAGGATCGCCCGCTGGTGGTCCGGTATCGCGTGGCCCGGGCCGAGCAGTTCGGGCAGCGCGGCGCGCGCGGCGGCCGAGTCGCCGAACACCGGCCGTACGCCGCGCAGCACTTCGGCCAGCGGGCCGCCCGGCTGCACCTCGGCCAGCTCCGCCGCGTGGATGTCGGGCTGCATCGGTACGGACGGCAGTCGGCCGCCGTCGGAGTCCGGCTCCTCGGGGATCCGGTCGGTGCGCCGCAGCCGCAGGACGAACGGGCCCACCGGGCGCTCGTCGCCCACCGGCATGGGGTTGCGCAGGTAGACGAGGATGACGTCGGCGAAGGTCGGCACGGTCGCGCGGCACAGCCCGAGCACGATCTCGTCGAGGTCGATACCGCGCGCGATCCGCCGCGTCGCGGCCCCGACGAACCGCAGCCGGTCGCCGTCGCGGGTGGTGGCCAGGGCGGCGTCCTTGACCGCGCTCGCGGCGCTCGCCGCGCTCACCCCGCCCGCCGCGGAGGCGGCGGCCAGCGCCGCCGCATCGGCCACTTGGGCAACTTCCGCCACTTCGGACACCGGCTTCGCCACCTCGGTCACTTCGGTCACCGGTTCCTCCCGCCCGGCCGGCGGCCGGGGCGCGGCCGTCTCGGACATCGGCTCGGACGCGGCCCGCTGATGCCCCACCGCCGCCCCCGCACTCGTACGTTCCGGCCCCCGGCTCTTCTTGGTCCTGCCGCTCCGCCGGGAGGCCCCGACGGCGGCGTTGGCGTCACCGGCGCGCACCGCGCCCCGCTCGCCCGGTGCCGGGCGCCGCGTGCCACCGGGCTCCGGGTCGCCCGGGTGCGGGGAGCCGCCCGGGGGTTCGCCCGACGGGCTCGCCGTCGCGCGGTCGCGGCCGCCCGATGCGGCCGCCGCCGCCGCGATGCCGTCCGGCACGGGCCGCGGGGCGTCGCGGCGCGCGCCCGTCGGCTCGGGCGGCACGACGAACTCGGCCGGCACCGCCGGTGCGGGCAGGGCTGAGGTGGCGGCCTGGCGGCCGCCGTGGGGGGTCGGGTACTCCGTCACGCGTGGGATTCCATCCATCCGGGGCTGCGCGTCGGGCGCGCGGGGTCAGGCGCGTCGTCGGCAGTTGAGGAAGAGCTGGATCTCGGGCGGTACGTCCGTACTCGCCGGGGCGTACGCGTACGTTTCCTCCCCGGCGATGTCGAACCCCGCATCGCTCACGACCTGGCGCAATTCGTCCCTCACGTAACCCGATACCCGGATCGTGTGGCCCAGGAACGGAATCGAGAAGTCGTCCACATCCGCTTCGACCATGGACAGCGCCAACAGGCCATCGGGTCGCAGCAGTCCGTGCAGCAGCCGCAGCGCCTGCGGGATCTCCCGGCGCGGCAGCATCGTCAGCGAGAAGAACGCGGTGACCCCGTCGAACCGGCCCACCCCCTCCGGGCCTTCGGCGCTCAGCGCCGCCAGGTCCGCCACGCGGAACTCGGCGGCCGGCACGTTGTCCCGGGCCAGCTTGACCATGACCGGCGAGAGGTCGACCCCCACTACCCGGTGCCCTGCCGCCACGAGTTGGGCCGCCGTCGGCGTGCCCGTACCGCATCCCGCGTCCAGGACACGGGAGTCCGCGGGGAGCGTCTCGGCCAGCCAGCGGCCGGCGGCGAGCTGCCCCTCCTTGCGCGGGTACGCCTCGTCGTAGCGGTCGCCGATCGCGTCGAACGCCTCCGCCTGTCCGGCCCGGTCGACCGCCGACCGGTCGAACTCGGCATACCCGTCGTGGTCGTCTCCGCTCACGACTCCACCTCTCCAGTCCTCCGCCGCTGCCGGCGGTGACGTGCGGTCAAACCTTTCCGATGGCCCGGGAGTTGTGCCCTTACTGCTCGCCCGTTCAGTGTGCGGGGTGCCGCGGAGGACGATCCTACGGTCGGTGCACCAGGAAACATCAAGTCCCGCCCGCCGAAGATTGTTTCCGCAGCTTGTCCAGAGTTGTCCGCAGGACGTTCACGAACGCCCCCTTCCGGCGGCCGTCATGTGGCCAGCCCTGCGGGAACGCGATCCCAGTCGCCCGGGAGCTCCGGCACGGGCCAGGCCGGATCCGGCCGCCAGTTCTCCCAGCCGTCCCGGAACGGTGTGCCCCAGGCGCCGATCCGTTCGACCGCCGCCCGGCCGGCCGCCCGTACCCGCTCGGCCTTCGCGGCGTCCATCAGGCCCGCACGCTGCGCCTGCGCGAACTCGTCCTCGTCACGCCACTCCCAGCCGCGGTCCGGGTGGACGACGATGTCCAGGAAGTGGTCCTCGGAGTCGACGCCGCCCGCCCACCGGCGGCGCGGCTCCTCCAGGTTCACGTACCAGTTCTTGAACCGCCAGTCCGGCTCCCAGAACAGCCAGACGGACCACGGCTCTTCGGGCCCGGCGAGCTTCAGCACACCGGTGCCGAACCAGCGCGAGCGGGCCGCACGGCGCGGCTTGGTGTAACGGGTGGCCAACGGCTCCAGGTGCACCGGAGTCCCGTCCCCGAGCACCGGCTTGACGCAGTTCGTCCCCGGCGCCATCCACACGGCGAGCAGCTCGGGGGAGTCCTGGACGACGGTCACGGGGCGGCAGATGTGAACGCTGTCGGTGCCGTTGCCGCGGTACCGCCAGAGGATCTGCTCCCCCGGGGCCCAGCGCGCCTGCGTCGTCCTCGCTGTCATGACCAGATCTTAGGTGCACATCGCATACACCGCTGTGGCCTGCGCAACGGGGGAGCGTCACGTTACGCGGATGTCATCTCACGGACGCGTCATCCGCAACACGTCCAGCGCCTCGTCCAACTGCTCCAACGTCAGGTCCCCGCGCTCCACGTAGCCCGACTCCAGGACGACTTCGCGGATCGTCCTCCGCTCGGCGAGCGACCTCTTGGCGACCCTCGCCGCCTCCTCGTATCCGATGTAGCGGTTCAGGGGCGTGACGACGGACGGGGAGGACTCCGCGTACTCCCGGGCCCGTTCGGCGTTGGCCGTGATCCCGTCGACCGTGCGGTCGGCCAGCAGCCGGGCGGAGTTGGCCAGCAGCCGTACGGACTCCAGCAGGTTCTTCGCGATGACCGGCAGCATCGCGTTGAGCTCGAAGTTCCCGGACGCGCCGGCGGTCGTGACGGTCAGGTCGTTGCCGATGACCTGGGCCGCGACCATGAGAACGGCCTCCGGGACCACCGGGTTGACCTTGCCCGGCATGATCGAGGAACCCGGCTGCAGATCGGGCAGGTTGATCTCGGCGAGCCCGGTGCGCGGGCCCGAGGCCATCCAGCGCAGATCGTTGGCGATCTTCGTCAGCCCGACCGCGATCGTCCGCAACTGGCCCGAGGTCTCCACGAGCCCGTCCCGCGCGCCCTGCGCCTCGAAGTGGTCCCGCGCCTCGGTCAGCGGCAGCCCGGTGGCCTCGGCGATCTCGGCGATGACGGCGGCGGCGAAGCCGGGCGGGGTGTTGATCCCGGTCCCGACGGCCGTTCCGCCGAGCGGCAGTTCGGCCAGGCGCGGCAGGGAGGCCCGCAGCCGCTCGACGCCGTACCGCGTCTGCGCCGCGTACCCGCCGAACTCCTGCCCCAGCGTCACGGGCGTGGCGTCCATCAGATGCGTACGGCCCGACTTGACGACCTCCGCGAACTCCGCGGCCTTCCGCTCCAGGGCGGCGGTGAGGTGTTGGAGCGCCGGGATCAGATCGTGGGTCACGGCAGCGGTGGCGGCGATGTGGATCGACGCGGGGAAGACGTCGTTGGACGACTGGCCGGCGTTGACGTGGTCGTTGGGGTGGACGGGGGAGCCGAGGCGCTCGCTCGCAAGGGTGGCGATGACCTCGTTGGCGTTCATGTTGGACGAGGTGCCGGAGCCGGTCTGGAAGACATCGACGGGGAAGTGGTCGTCCCAGCGCCCCTCGGCGACCTCCAAGGCCGCCTCGTGGACCGCCCGGGCCACGAGGCGGCCTTGGAGG
>NZ_LIQY01000206.1 GCF_001418495.1 Streptomyces pathocidini
CGCCTGATCATCACGGCCCCAGCCCCCCCCTTCCTCCGTAAGACCTTCCCCGTACGACCTTCTGCACACGACCTTCCCCGTACGACTTCGTGAACGGATTCGCCATGAGACGACGTGCCGTCCCCGCCGTGTTCCTCCCCCTCGCCCTGCTGCTCTCCGCCTGCTCCGGTGCGTCGTCCGCCCAGGACTCCTCGGGAGGTTCGGCGGGCGACACCGACGGGAAGGGCTCGCTGACCCTCGACGTCGGTGACCAGAAGGGCGGTTCGGAGGCCGTGCTGCGCGCGGCCGGTGAACTGGACGACCTCGACTACCGGATCAGGTGGTCGACCTTCACCTCCGGGCCACCGCTGCTGGAGGCCGTCAACGCCCATGCCGTGGACATCGGCGCGGTCGGCAACACCCCGCCGGTGTTCGCCGCCGGGGCGAACTCGAAGATCAAGGTGGTGGGCGCAAGCCACGGCGCCGCCAAGGGGGACACGATCCTCGTGCCCGGCGACTCGCCGCTGAAGACACCAGAGGACCTCAGGGGCAAGTCGGTCGCCGTCGCTCAGGGCAGCTCGGCGCACTACCAGCTCGTGGCCTCCCTCAGGAAGGCTGGCCTGTCCCTGAAGGAGGTCGAGGTCAGCTATCTCCAGCCGGCCGACGCCCTGGCCGCGTTCAACGGCGGGAAGGTCGATGCCTGGGCCGTCTGGGACCCGTACACCTCGCAGGTCCTCAGGAGCAGGCAGGGCCGGGTCCTCACCGACGGGGACGGTCTCACCAACGGGCTCGCCTTCCAGGTCGCCGCGCCCGGCGCGCTCGACGACAAGGACAAGGCGCGGGCCATCGGCGACCTGCTCAAGCGGCTGCGCCGCGCCCAGGACTGGGTCTACGAGCACCCGGAGGAGTGGGCGAAGGTCTGGTCGAAGGACACGGGACTGCCGTACGAGGTGGCGCTGGACGCGGTGAAGCGGTCCAACGGCACACGCGTGCCGGTCGCCGTCGACGAGGCCGCCATCGCCTCCGAGCAGGAGATCGCCGACACCTTCGCCGAACTCAGGCTCATTCCGAGGAAGTTCGACTTTGCCGACTACGTGGACACCCGCTTCAACGGCGACCTGCCGCCCTCCACGACCGCCGCACGCTCCTACGGGGAGGGCTCCTGATGACCGTCCACCTGCACTGGTTCCTGCCCACCGGCGGCGACGGCCGGACCCTCGTGGACCGGCACGCCTTCACGGGCGGCGCCCTCGACCGGTCCGCGACCCGATCCGTCAGCGGGGTGCGGGCCCCGGACATCGGCTACCTCGCGCAGATCGCCAAGGCGGCCGAACGGCTCGGCTTCGAGGCGGTGCTGACGCCCACCGGCACGTGGTGCGAGGACGCCTGGCTGACCACGGCCGCGCTGGCCCAGCACACCGAGCGGCTGAAGTTCCTGGTGGCGTTCCGGCCGGGGGTGATCTCACCGACGCTGGCGGCGCAGATGGCGGCGACCTACCAGCGCATCACCCGTGGGCGGCTCCTGCTGAACGTGGTGACCGGCGGCGACTCGGCCGAGCAGCGCCGCTTCGGCGACCATCTGGACCACGACCAGCGGTACGCGCGCACCGCCGAGTTCCTGTCCGTCGTACGCGGGGTGTGGAGCGGCCGCCCGTACGACTTCGCGGGTGAGCACTACCAGGTCGAGGCGGGGCTGACCGCGCTGCCGCCGGACCCGCCGCCCGGGATCTTCTTCGGCGGTTCGTCGCCCGCCGCGGGTCCCGTGGCCGCCGAGCACGCGGATGTCTATCTGACCTGGGGCGAGCCGCCCGCCCAGGTCAAGGAGAAGATCGACTGGATCCGCGGGCTCGCCGAGGAGCGGGGCCGCACGGTCCGCTTCGGCATCCGGCTGCACACGATCTCGCGCGACTCCTCCCGCGAGGCCTGGACCACAGCGGGCCGGCTGCTGGACGACCTCGACCCCGAGACGGTCGCGTCGGCCCAACAGGCGCTCGGGCGCAGCGAGTCGGTGGGCCAGCAGCGGATGCTGGCGCTGCACGGCGGCTCCCGGGACAAGCTGGAGATCTCACCGAACCTGTGGGCCGGGGTCGGTCTGGTGCGGGGCGGGGCGGGCACGGCCCTGGTGGGCAGCCACGCCGAGGTCGCGGACCGGATCGAGGAGTACCACGCTTTGGGCATCGACCACTTCGTCCTCTCCGGCTATCCGCACCTGGAGGAGGCGTACTGGTTCGGGGAGGGCGTGGTACCGGAGCTGGCGGCCCGGGGGCTGGTGGCGGCTCCGCCGTCTCCACCGGCCGGGGTTCCGGCGGCAGTCGGGCGCCCGGCCTCGGCGCCCGGAGGCGCTCCTCTGCTGGTGGCCGGAGGGCGCTGAGCGGGTGTGCCGAGCGGGAGGGATCCGGGCCCTGCTCGAACGGACCGCCGCCGCTGAGGACTTGGCGGGCGAGTGAGGCCCGGGCTAGCGATCCAGCGGCTTGTGGGCGGTCTCCGGCAGCGTCACGTAGACGCAGAGGGAGACCAGGCAGAGGAGGGCCACGTACCAGGGGAACCAGTCGGCGTGGCCCGCCTGCTTGAACCAGGTGCCGACATAGGGGGCCGTGCCGCCGAAGAGAGCGACCGTCAGCGAGTAAGGGAAGCCGATGCCCGCCGCACGGACCCGCGCCGGGAACACCTCGGCGTTCACGGCCGCCGCGATCGAGGTGTAGCCGGTGAGCAGCACCATGCCGGCGCACTGCACGAGCAGCAGCGACCAGAGCGAGTCGCTGACGAGGTGCAGCAGCGGGACGGCGAGGACGGCGAAGCCGAAGGCGAAGGTGATCAGCAGCGGCTTGCGGCCGATCCGGTCGGACAGCAGGCCGCCCAGGGGTTGCAGTAGCGCGAAGAAGGCCAGCGAGATCGTGCCGGCCATGAGCGCGTCACCCTTGTCGAGGCCCGCGTTGACGATGGCGTACGTGGGCAGGTAGGTGGTCCAGGTGTAGTACGCGATCGTGGCGCCGGTGGTGATGCCGGCGATCAGCAGCGATTCGCGCGGGTGGCGGCGCAGCGCCTCGAAGAGCCCGGGGCGGGTGTCGGCCGCCAACCGCTCGGCGCTGCGCGTCTCGTGGGCGCCGCGCCGGATCCAGAAGCCGACCAGGCTGATCACCGCGCCGAGCAGGAACGGCACGCGCCAGCCCCAGTCGCTCATGGCGTCCTCGGTCAGCTGGTGGGCGAGGAGCGCGGAGACACCGGAGGCGATCAGCTGGCCGACGGTCGTGGACACGTACTGGAAGCTGGAGAACAGGCCGCGGCGGCCGGGGCCCGCCGACTCCACGAGGAAGGTCGTCGAGGCGGCGAACTCGCCGCCTACCGACAGGCCTTGGACCAGCCGGGCGACAACCAGGACGATCGGGGCGAGGATTCCCGCGGAGGCATAGGTGGGGGTCAGGGCGACGAGGAGACTGCCGCCGCCCATCAGCAGGATGGTGGCGGTCAGGGCGGCGCGCCGGCCGCGGCGGTCGGCGACCGCGCCCATGAGCAGGCCGCCGATGGGGCGCATGAAGAAGCCGACGGCGAAGACGGCGAAGGTGGAGAGCAGGGGGACGAGGGAGTTGTCCGTGCCCTTGGGGAAGACGCGGTCGGCGAAGTAGACGGCGAGGAAGGAGTAGGCGTACCAGTCGTACCACTCGGCGGCGTTGCCGACCGATGCGGCCAGCAGCTGCCGCAGGGACGACGGAGGATGGGCGTCAGCCGCTTGGTCTCGGCCTGCCGCCGAGTCGCCAGTACTCGTCACCCTTCGCGCTTCCCCCGGAGCGAAGCTCGGCACACCTCAAGGCGTCGCTTTCGAGTGCGGGCCGGTGGTCGCGTTGTGCCCACCCTCCCCAGACTTCGTCCGGGGGGACCCCAGCCGAGCGGAACGCCTGCCCACAACGCGACGACTAGGTTGTCGCAGAGGCGAGTTCGTCGTCCCGGCGGACGAGGGTCGCGTAGCGGCCGTTCCGGGCCATCAGGACCTCGTGGGTGCCGTGTTCGGCGATGCGGCCCGCGTCCAGGACCACGATGTGGTCCGCCGTGCGGATGGTGGACAGGCGGTGGGCGATGGTGATGGTGGTACGGCCTTCGGACAGGGCGTCGATGGCTTGCTGGACGGCGTGTTCGGTGTGGTTGTCCAGCGCGCTCGTGGCCTCGTCGAGGATGAGGACCGGTGGGTCTCGCAGGATCGTGCGGGCGATGGCCAGACGCTGCTTCTCGCCGCCGGAGAAGCGGTAGCCCCGCTCGCCGACCAGGGTGTCGTAGCCGTCGGGCAACCCCGCGATGTGGTCGTGGATCTGGGCCGCCTCGGCCGCCGCCTCGATCTCGGTGTCGGTCGCATCGGGTCTCGCGAAGCGGAGGTTGTCGGCCACCGAGGCGTGGAACAGGTAGGTCTCCTGGGAGACGACGCCGACCGCGCGGGCGAGGGTGTCGAAGTCGAGGTCGCGTACGTCCACTCCGTCCAGCAGGACTCGCCCGCCCGTCACGTCGTACAGCCGGGGGACGAGATAGCTGAGGGTGCTCTTGCCGGAGCCGGTGGCGCCGACGACGGCGAGGCTCCCGCCCGCCGGGACTGCCAGGTCGATGCCGCTCAGCGTGGCCGGGCCCGGACCGTCCGGGTCGTACGAGAAGTGCACGTCCTCGAAACGGATGTCGCCCCGGACCTTGGGCAGCGGCACGGGGTCCGCGGGTTCGGTGATGTCCACGCGCAGGTCCAGGTATTCGAAGATGCGCTGGAAGAGCGCGAGCGAGGTCTGGATCTGCACGCCCGTGGACAGCAGGCTGACCGTGGGGCGGAACAGGCCCTGCTGAAGGGAGACGAAGGCGACCAGGGTGCCCAACGAGATTCCGGGGCCGCCGAGTTGGAGGGCCATCCCGGCGGTCCAGTAGATGACGGCGGGCATGGCGGCCATGACGATGCCGATGACGGACATCTTCCACCGCCCGGCCATGTTGGCCCGGACCTCCAGGTCGACCAGGCACTCGGATTCGTCCGCGAAGTTCTTGGTGAGGGAGTCGGCGCGGCCCATGGTGCGGCCGAGGAGGATGCCGCTGACGGACAGCGACTCGGTGACGATGGCGGCCATCGAGGCCATCTGCCGCTGCCGCTGCGAGGTGATCTTCCGGCGCTCGCGGCCGACTCTGCGGCCGATCCGGGCGAAGACCGGCAGCAGTACGAGCGAGACCGCGGTGAGCCGCCAGTCGAGGGCGACCATCGCGACGACGGTGGCGATCACGCTGGTGAGGTTGGAGACCAGCGAGGTCGCGGTCGAGGTGACGGTGGCCTGCATACCGCCGATGTCGTTGGCGATGCGGGACTGCACCTCGCCGGTGCGCGTGCGGGTGAAGAAGGCCAGTGGCATGCGCTGGAGCCGGGCGTAGACGTCGGTGCGCAGATCGTGCATCACCCGCTGGCCGACGGTCGTGGAGATCAGCGTCTGCAGCACGCCGAAGACCGCGCTCACGACCGCGGTCGCGATCATGCCGAGCGCGAGCAGGCTCAACAGGCCCGTACGGCCCTGGGGGATGGCCGTGTCGAGCACCTCGCGCAGCAGGAACGGCGAGGCCACCGCGACCAGCGAGGAGGCGGCGACCAGCAGCCCCACGAGGGCGAGTCGACCGCGGTAGGGGCGGAAGAGCGCGAGGATGCGGCGCACCTGCGCGGGCTGTTCCGGATCGGCGGGCGGCGGGGTCCAGCCCGCCTTGCGGAGTGAGATCGAGTCGTCAGACTTCATGTGCTCCTTCGCAGTTCTTCAGTGACGTTCAGTGACGAGAGTCGAGCATAGCTCATTGTTACCTCTACTCACAATGCATGTGGTCCTGCTAGCATCGAGACCATGCGCGAAGCCCACGAGAGTGACGCCCAAGGGAGTTCCGGTCCCGAGGGTCCAGGCCCTGATAGTTCTGATCCCGAGAGTTCTGGCCCCGACACCGACGGCCCGCTGGCAGAACAGCTGCTGCGGCTCACCCGGCGGCTGCACCGCGCGCAGAAACGGCATCTCGAGCCCCTCGGGCTGACCCCGGCGCAGTCCCGGCTGTTGCGCATGGTGGCCTGCTTCCCCGAGCCACCCCGCATGGCCGATCTGGCCGAGCGCCTGGAAGTGGTGCCCCGGGCCGTCACGACGCTGGTGGACGCGCTGGAGGCGAACGGCTCGGTGCGCCGCGCCCCGGATCCCGCCAACCGCCGGGTGATCCGCATCGAGTTGACCGACGAGGGCCGGTCGGCGCTGAAGGCGCTGCGCGCCGCCCGCCGGGCCGCGGCGGAGGACATCCTGACCCCGCTCTCCGCCGAGCAGCGGAAGGTGCTCGGCGAGCTGCTGACCGACCTCGTCAACGGGCCGGGCCCCCGCAGCTGAGCGGCGGGGGCCCGGCCCGTCCGGAAGGTCGTGGGTCTCGGGTGGAGAGTCGTGGTCTCAGACCCAAGAGCCATGGGGCTCAGGCGCAGTTGACCTGTCTCAGGCGCAGCTGACCTTCAGGTCGGCCCAGTCGCCGTGGTCGTTGCCGTTGCCGTCGTCGGCGGTTGTCGCGACGAGGCTGACGAACTGCGCGCCCGAGACGTCGACTTCGACGGCCTCGGCCGGGTCCTGCCAGGAGAGCTTGCCGGTGTCGGAGATCTTCTCCCGGTCCTTCCAGACCTCGAAGGTGACGGTTCCGCGCTGGGGCGCGACGTTGTCCTGGCTGTCGTCGACCCCGACCTGGGCGGAGACCTTCGAGCACCGGCCGGCCGTGTAGTAGACCACCTCGCTCCAGGCGTGGGTGCCCAGGCCCTTGGCGTACTCGGTACCGCCGATCCGCAGCGGTGTGCCGTCGCCCGCCCCAAGGTCGCCGTTGGTCATGTCGTGTTCCATCGGCCCCCAGCCATTGGTCGACTTCACCCAGCCGGTGTCGCTCAGATAGGAGTCCCCGCCGGGCACGGCGTCGGCGACCGTGACCTTGGTGACGGCGGTGTCGGTGACCGTGCGGCCGGAGAGCCGGTAGCGGACCGTGGCCGTGATCTCGTACGCGCCGGGGGCGAGGCCGTCCGGCGGGGTGACCCGCCATGCGGTGGTCAGGGGCCGTCGCTCGGTCACCGTGCGGGCCTTGACCGGTCCCGCCGCCTCGGCCCGCCAGCCGCTGGGCACCCGCAGGTCGGCCTTGGCGTCGGTCAGCGGGGTCGTCGCCAGGTCCGCCAGCTCGGTCGTGACGGCCGCCGCCTTGCCGGGCGTGACGAGTGAGGCGGGCGCGCCGTCGTACAGCAGCGGGGTCTCGACTCCGAAGGAGCGGGCGGGAGTCGAGGTGTCGCCGGCGCGCGCCGGGCGGACCGTGTAGACGGCGACTCCGCGCGCGGGCACCGCGGCCTTCAGGGTTCCGCCGCTGCGCAGGTCCTGGTGGCCCATGAGGTCGCGCAGCGCGTACGAGGAGGCCTTGGGGAGTCCGGCCTCGGCGGCTGTGGTGGAGACGGTGGCCGCGTAGTCGTTCTCGTTGTAGAGCGTCACGGCGACGGAGCCGTCGGCCAGCGGCTTGGCCAGGACGTACCGCCCGCCGCTCTCCTCGACGACCGCCGCCTGTTTGCCGAGCCGGTCCTGGTTGACGCCGATCAGCTCGGTGTTGAGCAGCAGGTCCATGGTGGCGTCGGAGGCCTGGGACAGGTCGGTGCCCGCGATGATGGGCGCGGCCATCATCGCCCAGAGGGCGAAGTGGGTGCGGTACTCGTGGTCGGTCATGCCGCCGTTGCCGACCTGGAGCATGTCGGGGTCGTTCCAGTGGCCGGGGCCCGCGTGCTCGGCGAGGATGAGGTTCTTGCGGACGATGGTCTTGACGCTGTCCCAGTCGTCCGTGATGTCGCCGGTCGTCCGCCACAGCTGGCCCCCGACCGAAGTGCCCCACTCCCAGGGCCGGTTGGCGCCCCACTCGCAGATGCTGTAGACGATGGGGCGGCCGGAGGCGGCGATGGCCTCGCCCATGGCGCGGTAGCGGTCGAGGGCGGGCAGGCCCTGGTTGTTGCAGTTGTCGTACTTGAGGTAGTCGATGCCCCAGTCCGCGAAGGTCCGGGCGTCGGTCTTCTCGTGGCCGAGGCTGCCGGGGTGGCCGGCGCAGGTGGGCGGTGCCCGCGTCGCCGTAGATGCCGAGTTTGAGGCCGCGGTCGTGGACGTAGTCGGCCAGCGTCTTCATCCCGCTCGGGAACTTGCCGGGGTCGGCGACGAGGCGGCCCTGCGCGTCGCGCTCCTTCAGGCTCCAGCAGTCGTCGATGTTGACGTACTCGTATCCGGCGGCCTTCATTCCGTTCGCCACGAAGGCGTCCGCCGTGTCCTTGATCAGCTTCTCGTCGACCCCGCAGCCGACGGCGTTCCAGCTGTTCCAGCCCATGGGCGGGGTCGGGGCCAGTGAGGTGGCGGTGGCCGAGGGCCCGGGGTCGGTCGCCGGGGCCGCGCTGCTCGGCCAGGCGGTGAGACCGGCGGCGAGCAGGCCGGCGGAGAGCGCTGCGATCAGCATGCGTTTCATGGCGGGTCAGTGAAGCGTCGACCGGCCCCGCGGGCCAAGGGGGATACGGGGCGAATGACCAGGAGAGTCCATCAGCTCGCATGAAGAGTCCAATTGGTCCTCTTGCGGAAGGACGGGGCAACAGCGAGGGTCCTGACGCGAGTTCAACGCATCACCGGCAGCACGCACCCCGTTTGCCTCAGGAGGTCCGATGAACAACCCGGCAGCGCACGACGGCCACAGCGACGTCTCCCCCGACCCGGCCGGGGCCGCATCGCCGGGTCCGGTCAGCCGCCGCTCGGTGTTGTGGGGCGCGGGTGCCGCCGGTGCCGGTCTCGGAATGGCCGGGCTGGTGCCCGGCAGCGCGGCGGCCGCCCCGGCAGGCAACACCGGGGAGAGCGCGGCGAGTTGGCCCGTCCGGCAGGGTGCGACCATGATCGGGGTGGCGTTCGAGCGGCGGAGCACCGTGCGGGTCGGGATCGTCGGCCTGGGCAACCGCGGCGGGAGCATGATCGACCTCTTCCTGGCGATACCGGACGTGCGGGTCGTGGCGCTGTGCGATCCGGTCAAGGAGAAGACCGCGCAGGCCGCGAAGAAGGTGACGGACGCGGGTCAGCCCGCGCCCGCCCTCTACACCAAGGGCGATCACGACTTCGAGAACCTGTGCAAGCGCGGCGACCTGGACTTCGTCTACGTGGCGACGCCCTGGGACTGGCACTTCGAGATGGCCAGGTCCGCGATGCTGAACGGCAAGCACGTCGGCGTCGAGTGCCCGATCGCGCTCCAGCTCGACCAGCTGTGGGAGCTGGTCGACCTCTCCGAGCGCACTCGCAGGCACTGCATGCAGCTGGAGAACTGCTGCTACGGCAGAAACGAGATGCGGGTGCTGCGCATGGCGCACGCCGGGCTCTTCGGCGATCTGCTGCACGGCGCGGGCGCGTACAACCACGACCTGCGCGGGCTGATGTTCGACCCGGACTACTACGAAGGCCCGTGGCGGCGGCTGTGGCACACCCGGCTGCGCGGCGACCTCTACCCCAACCACGGGTTCGGCCCGGTCGCCAACTACATGGACGTCAACCGGGGTGACAGGGTGGTCCGCATCTCCAGCTTCGGTACGCCCGCGCTGGGCCTGGCCGCCTACCGCAAGGAGCACATGGAGCCGGGCGACCCGAGCTGGAAGGAGTCGTACATCGAGAGCGACCGGACGATCAGCCTCGTCCAGACCGCCAAGGGCCGGGTGATCCGGCTGGAGCACGACGTGTCGACCCCGCACCCGTACAGCCGCATCAACAGCCTCGGCGGCACGAAGGGCGTGTTCGAGGACTATCCGGAGCGGATCTACATCGAGCCGGACCACACCGATGACGCGTGGGCCGACTTCGCGCGGTACACGGACTGGGACCACTGGCTCTGGAAGGAGCACGCCAACCCGCCCGGCGGGCACGGCGGGATGGACTACATGATGGTCTTCCGGCTGATGCAGTGCATACGGCTGGGGCTCGTCCCGGACTTCGATGTCTACGACGCGGCGACCTGGACCTCGCCGGTGCCGCTGAGCCACGCCTCGATCAAGGCGAAGGGCACGCCGCAGGAGATCCCGGACTTCACCCGGGGGCTGTGGTCGAAGTCCCGGCCGGGGATGGACTCGGAGAAGCCGGCGGAGTGACCGCCCCATGGGCCGGGGCACGTCCGCGCGGGGGCGCCCCGGCCCGTTCCTCATGCCCCCAGGCTCGCCTTGTCGCCCATGACGATGACCGGGTGCCGGGCCGGTTCGAGGTGGCGCAGCAGGTACTCCATGCCGGCCTCGGGGAGGCTCACGCAGCCCGAGGTGCCGCTGCCGTGGTCGAGGTGGAGCCAGATGCTGCCGCCCCTGGACCGGCCCTGGGGGCGGGTCGGGTCGTTGGGCGAGGTGCCCTTGACGCGGTTGTAGTCGATGGCGATCACGTAGTCGAAGTCGTGCCAGTGGGTCCTGGGCCAGTGGCGCGGCGCGGCGAAGCTCTGCGAGCGGTCGTACGGGAGCCCGGCGCGGGGGTCGCGGTCCGGGTCCGGGAGGACTCCGCCCGCGTCGGAGAGGGTGAAGACGCCGACGGGGCTGCGCCGGTCGTTCTCGCGGTGGTGGGCGGTCCAGCCGCGCTTCCCGTTGTGTCCGGCCCAACTGCGCGTGCGGTCCCAGGTGGTGCCGTTCCTGGTCCACAGCACGACGGTCGTCCGGGTGTCGTCCTCGCCCCGGCCGTAGGCGACGAGGACCTGGCGCGCCCGCGCCGGGATGCGGGAGCGGAGCCGGTCCCCCACGCCCGGGATGCGGTCGAGTCCGGTCGTGGGCGAGGCGGTCCGGGACGGGCTCGCTTCTCCTCCCGCTCCCCCGCGCTTGGCGGCGTCCCCCTGGCCGCTCCCACCGCCGGATCCGCCACCGCCCGATCCGGCGCAGCCCACGAGCAGTGCGAGGCCCGCCGCGGCCGCTGCCACGGCGCGCAGAAGTCCGGGCCGCCCGGGGGCCGACCGGCGAGGCGCGCGAGGAGACATGACCCCATGGTCGCACCCGGGTACGACAGCCCGAACCCCTCATGACGGAGCGCCAGGAAAATCGGTTGATTTGGGCCTCGCCGGAGCGCGAACCTTGCACAGCTCACCGACGAGCTCGCACGGCTCCGGACGAGATTCCCGACACGACCTGACGAGATCGACCCCCTGGGGCGTCATGCAGATTCGCGATCTTCCGTTTCCCGACCCCGGTGTTCCGGACGCCCGTTCCGGTCCCCGCTTCCTGGTCTGGCTGGGCAGGCGGCAGCTGAGGGGCCAGATTCGGTGCCTGCTGTGGGGCACCCTGCACATGGCCGGGGTAGGTCTGCTGCCCGTGGCCGTCGGCATCGCCGTGGAAGCCGTCGTGGACGGCTCCGGTGGCCGCCTGGCCCTCGCCGGGGCGCTGATCACCGTGCTCGGTGTGATGACCGCCCTCGGTGACACGATGCTGCACCGCACCGCCGTCACCAACTGGATCACCGCGGCGGCCCGGGTGCAGCAGCTACTGGCCCTCAAGAGCGCGGAGATGGGTGCCGCGCTGACCCGGCGGGTGGCGGCGGGCGAGATCACCGCCGTGTCGACGGGCGACGTGGAGAAGATCGGCTGGTTCGTCGAGGCACTGTCCCGGTTCGCGGCGGCCGCGATCGCCGCCGTGGGTGTGTGCGTCGCGCTGGTCGTGTACCAGCCGGAGCTGGGCCGGCTGGTGGCGCTGGGCCTGCCGGTCCTCGCGCTGGTCGTGCTGCCGCTGCTGCCGCGCGCCACGAAGCGGGCGGACGAGCAGCGGGAGAAGGCGGGCCGGGCCACCGAGCTCGCCTCGGACACGGTCGCCGGGCTGCGGGTGCTGCGCGGCATCGGCGGCGAGGAGCTGTTCCTCGCCCGCTACCGGCGCGCCTCCCAGGAGGTGCGGACGGCGGCGGTGCGCAGCGCCCGCATGTGGGCGCTGATCGCCGCCGTGCAGGTGGTGCTGCCGGGCCTGCTGCTGATCGCGGTGGTCTGGTACGGGGTGGGGCTGGCCCGGGAGGGCCGGGTCTCGGTGGGCGAACTGGTCACGGTGTACGGCGCGGTGACGTTCCTGCTGTATCCGCTGCGCCACTTCGAGGAGATCGCCATGGCGTACTCCTTCTCCCGGCCGTCCGCCCAGCGCGCCGCGCGCGTGCTGTCCCTCCGCCGGACCACCACCGCGGACCCGGCCGAACTCGACTGCCCCACGGCCGAGTTGAAGGGCGACCTGTACGACCCGGCCAGCGGGCTCCTCGCCCCCGCCGGGGAGTTGACCGTCGTCGTGTGCGGCGACCCGGACGCGGCGGGGCGGCTGGCCGACCGGCTCGGCGGGCACGCCGTGAAGGGGCCGGACGAGGAGGGGGCGCCCTCGGTGCTGCTGGGCGGGGCGGCGCTGGACGCGCTGCCGCTGGAGTCGGCCAGGGCGGCCGTCCTCGTACAGGACAAGGACCCGGTGCTGCTCTCCGGGACACTCACCGAACTGCTCGACGTGCCGTCCTCGGGCGCGGTGTCGCAGGACGACGCGCTCGCCGCGGCGCAGTGCGGCGACGTGCTGGAGGCGCTGGCGCAGGCCGCGCCCGACGCCTCCGGGGACCCGCGGGCCGCCCGGATCACCGAGCGCGGCCGGTCGCTCTCCGGCGGGCAGCGGCAGCGGCTGGCGCTGGCGCGCTCGCTGGTGACCGACCCGGAGGTGCTGGTGCTGGACGAGCCGACGAGCGCCGTCGACTCGCACACCGAGGCGCGGATCGCGGACGGGCTGCGGCGGCTGCGGGCGGGCCGTACGACGGTGGTGTTCGCCTCCAGCCCGCTGCTGCTGGACCGGGCTGACCGGGTGGTGTTCGTGCCCGAGGGCGAGGTCGCGGCGGTCGGCCGCCACCGCGACCTGATGCGCGGCGACGCGGCCTACCGCGCGGTCGTCACCCGGGAGACGGAGGACGAGCAGCGCCAGTGGAAGCCGGTGGAGGCCGAGTTGGCCGATCGGAAGCCCAAGGACCTGGAAGAGATCAAGAACCTGGAAGAGATCGAGGAGTCGGCATGATCGGCCTTGCGCCACCGGCCTACGACCCGGCGGCCCCGGAGTCGGCCACGACGCTGCCGGTCGGTTCGCCCGCGACCGTGGGCGCTTACGTACGGGAGCTGCTGCGGCGGCACAGACGGGCGTTCACGCTGCTGATCGTGGTCAACTCGGTCGCGGTGATCGCCTCCATGGTGGGCCCGCACCTGCTGGGCGGGCTCGTCCAGGACCTGGCGGACGGGGCCCGGGAGCTCCACCTGGGGCGCACCGTCGCGGTGTTCGCGGTGGCGCTCGCCGTCCAGACCCTCTTCGTACGGATGGTGCGGCTGCGCGGCGCCATGCTCGGCGAGCGGGTACTGGCCGATCTGCGCGAGGACTTCCTCGTACGGTCGGTGGGGCTGCCGCCGGGCGTGCTGGAGCGGGCCGGTACGGGCGATCTGCTCTCGCGGATCACCACCGACATCGACCGGTTGGCGAACGCGATGCGCGAGGCGGTGCCGCAGCTGGCGATCGGCGTGGTCTGGGCCGGGCTGCTGATCGGGGCACTCACCGCGACGGCCCCGCCGCTGGCGCTGGCCGTTCTCGTGGCGCTGCCGGTGCTGCTGGTGGGCTGCCGCTGGTACTTCAAGCGGGCGCCCGGCGCGTACCGCTCGGAGGCGGCGGGTTACGCGGCCGTGGCGGCGGCGCTCACCGAGTCGGTGGACGCCGGGCGCACGATCGAGGCGCACCGGCTGGGCGCGCGCCGCATCGACCTGTCGAAGCTGCGGATCAAGCAGTGGACCGCCTGGGAGCGGTACACGCTCTTCCTCCGCTCGGTGCTGTTCCCGGCGGTCGGCTCGTTCTACATGCTGCTGCTGGGCGCGGTACTGATGATCGGCGGCGCGTTCGTGCTGCGGGGCTGGATGACCGCCGGGCAGCTGACGACGGGCGCGCTGCTGGCGCAGATGCTGGTCGAGCCGGTGGGGATGATCCTGCGCTGGTACGACGAACTCCAGGTAGCGCAGGTGTCGTTGGCCCGGCTGGTGGGTGTGCGGGAGATCGAGAGCGACCCGGCCGACGACCGGATCGCCCCGAAGGGGCGGCATGTGCGCGCGGACGAGGTCCGCTTCGGCTACCGGGCGGGCCACGACGTCCTGCACGGGGTGTCGCTGGACGTGCGCCCGGGGACCCGGATGGCGCTGGTCGGCCCGTCGGGCGCGGGCAAGTCCACGCTGGGGCGGCTGCTGGCCGGGATCTACGCGGCGCGGGCCGGTGAAGTGACGCTCGGCGGCGCCGAGTTGGCACGGATGCCGACGGAGCGGGTACGCGAGCAGGTGGCGCTGGTCAACCAGGAGCACCACGTCTTCGTCGGCTCGCTGCGCGACAACCTGCTGCTGGCGAGGTCCAGCGCGCGGGACGCCGAACTGTGGGCGGCGCTCGGCGCGGTGGACGCGGACGGGTGGGCGCGGGTGCTGGAGGACGGGCTCGACACGGAGGTCGGCTCGGGCGGGCTCGCGCTCACGCCCGCGCAGGCCCAGCAGGTCGCGCTGGCGCGGCTGGTGCTGGCCGACCCGCACACGCTGGTCCTCGACGAGGCCACGTCGTTGCTGGACCCGCGCGCGGCGCGCCACCTGGAGCGCTCCCTGGCCCGGGTCCTCGACGGCCGCACCGTCGTCGCCATCGCCCACCGCCTCCACACCGCCCACGACGCGGACGTCATCGCGGTCGTGGAGGACGGCCGCATCACGGAACTGGGCAGCCACGACGCCCTGGTGGCGGCGGACGGCGCCTATGCCGCTCTGTGGCGCTCCTGGCACGGCTAGGCCTCCGGCCTGGCACGTGGGGTCCGGCGTTCGCCGGGTTGCGGGCGCCGCTGCGCCCCGCCGGGTTGTGGGCATGCGTTCCG
>NZ_LIQY01000207.1 GCF_001418495.1 Streptomyces pathocidini
GGCGGGCGGCTGGTGGGCCGCGAAGCGGGCCGGGGTGCCCAGATGCTCGCCGACCCGATTCACCAGCCTGGCCATCTCGTAGGCGATCAGGCCCACATCGGCGTTGACGGTGCTGAGGACGGCCAGGCAGGAGCCGTCGCCCGCGGCCACCACGAAGAGGAACCCGCCGTCCATCTCGACCATGGTCTGGCGTACGGCCCCGGTCTGGAAATGGCGTCCGACGCCCTTGGCGAGGCTGTGGAATCCGGAGGCGACGGCGGCGAGGTGCTCGGCGTCCTCCCGGGAGAGGGCGTCCGAAGACCCCACGGAGAGGCCGTCGTTGGACAGCACCACGGCGTGCCGTACGTCGCGGATGCGGGTGACAATGTCGTCCAGCAGCCAGTCGAGCTCGCGGGACGGCCGCACGCCTTCGGTTCCCTGGAGGGCGTCGTGTGGATCGATCATTCCTGGTCTCCTTCACTCGGTCTGGCGGCGGAGGCGCCACCGCCGCGGACCCAGCCGTCGCGATAGGCCGTCATGCGGGCGCGGACCTGCTCCGGGGTGCGCTCCTCCGGCTCGTCGGCCTGCTGGACCGCGGCGGGCGGGTCCTGTGGAGCGGGTGTCTCGCGCAGTTGGGGCGCAAGGCTGGCCTGCCGTACCCGGCGCGGCAGACCGCTGTCCCCCGGTCCACCGCTCCGCGCCCCGTCCGCCGAGCGGCTGTCGCGGCGGGCGGGGATCACCCGGCGCGGCGGTGCGGCGGAAGGCCCGGAGGGTGCCGACCGCTGTCCAGGGAGGGCCACGGGCCGTCCGTTGGGCCGGGCGGCACCGTTGACATGGACCTCCAGACGGGGCGGCTGCTCATAGGGGACGGATGCGAGCGGCTCCTGGACGGGCTCCTTCCGGTCGTCCTGCTCGTACGCGGGGACGGTGTGCAGGAGTGCCTTGGGGAGCAGGACCACCGCGGTGGTGCCGCCGTACGCGGAGGGGTGGAGGGTGACCTGGATGCCGTGCCGGGCCGAGAGCCTGCTCACCACGAACAGGCCCAGGCGGTCGCTGTCGAAGAGGTCTAGAGCCTCGGACTGGGCGATGCGCCGGTTGGCCTTCTCCAGGGTCTCCTCGCCCATGCCCAGGCCGCGGTCCTCGACCTCCAGGGCGTAGCCGTTGCCCACGGGCTCGCCGGTGACCCGCACCTTGGTGTGGGGTGGGGAGAACTGCGCGGCGTTCTCGACGAGTTCGGCGAGCAGGTGGGTGAGGTCGGCGACGGCCCCGCCGGCGACGGCGGCCTCGGGCAGGGGGCGTACCTCCACGCGCGCGTAGTCCTCGACTTCGGACACGGCGGCGCGGACCACGTTGGTGAGGGGCACGGGCAGCCGCCAGGCGCGGCCCGGGGCGGCTCCGGAGAGGATGATCAGGCTCTCGGCGTGGCGCCGCATGCGGGTGGTGAGGTGGTCGAGGCGGAAGAGGTCGCCGAGTTCGTTCGGGTCCTCGGCGCGCCGCTCCATGCCGTCCAGCAGGGCGAGTTGGCGGTGGACCAGGACCTGGCTGCGGCGGGCGAGGTTGACGAAGACACCGGAGACGCCGCTGGCGAGTTCGGCGCGCTCGGCGGCGGCCCGGAGGGCGGCCCGGTGGACGGTGGAAAGCGCCTCGCCGACCTGGGCGACCTCGTCCTCGGCCGGCGGCCCCGGCGGGGCCTCGGCGTGGATGTCGATCTCCTTGCCGGTGCGCAGCCGCCGCATCGCGTTGGGCAGCTTGTGGCGGGCGATCTCGAGCGCGGAGTTGCGCAGGGTGACCAGTTCGACGACCAGGCCGCGGCCGATGCGCACCGAGATGGCGAGGGACGCGAGGACGGCCACGAGGCCGAGCAGTACGGCCGCTCCGGCCGGGGACATCAGGCCGTGGGCGAAGGGGTCGGCGTGTTCGGCCGCGGACGTGGAGGCGTCGTTCTCCAGGTTCCGCAACTCGTCCCTGAGGGTGGCGTACGAGCGGTCCCAGGCCGTGGCCGGTGCCGCTGCGGCGGCCTTGGTGCCGGGGTCGGCGCGCAGCACCTTGTCCTCGACGGCGCGCACTTGGGCGTACGCGCCGCCTGCCGCGATGTCGCGCCACTGGCGGTGGTCGGCGGGGCTCAGGTCGGCCGCCGAGGCCTCCTCGAATGCCCTGCGGGCCTCCATGGCGCCGGTGAACCGCCGGTGGCGGTCCCGGTCGAGCGCGCCGGTCAGCTGGGCGGAGGAGAGCAACGCGTCCTCGCGGGCGAGGAGTTCCCGGCCGCGGGCGAGCTCCAGCAGTACGCGCGCGTGGGTGCCCTGTCCGGCCTCCCGGGTGTAGGCGCCGGAGTCGGCGAGCGCGCCGCCGACGCCGAGGCCGGCGGCGATGGTGTCGGTGTACGCGGCGTAGGCGTCGTCCCAGTTGACGGCGCGGTCGTCGATGCCGGTCCGCAGTTCGGCGAGTTGCCGCGCACTCGTGACGAAGGCGCCGAGCCGCCGCGGGACGTCCGCGGGCAGGTCCATGCCGACGGCGACGGTGTCGCGGTCGCCCAGCCGGAGCCGTTGGACGGCCTGGTCCGTGGCGCGTGCCCGTGCGTCGAGTTCGGTGGCGCGGCCGGTGCCGGGCTCGGCGAGCTGCCGCCGGACCGGCATCTGCCGGTGGCCTGGACGCCGTACATGGCGTCCGACGACGCCGGTGGCGCGGCCGAGCAGATCCGCGCATGCGGCGGGACCGTGGGGGTCGGCCCGCTCGACGCCGAGGAGGCGGGCCGGCTGGTCATCGCCTCGGATCCGACGGGCGCGGTGTTCGGCGTCTGGCAGGGCGGGGACCACGGCGGCGCGGACGCCGGCGGCGAACCGGGCACGCCGGTGTGGAACGAGCTGATGACACAGGACAGTTCGATGGTGGGCAAGTTCTACCAGGCGGTGTTCGGATACGAGCCCGAGGAGCAGGTCCCGGCCGACCCCGACCGCCTGACGCTGCTCCTGGACGGGCGGCCGGTGGCGGCGATCCACGGTGTGGGCGACGCGCTGCCGCGGGACCGCGGGCCGCACTGGCTGACGTACTTCGAGGTGGCGGACCCGGACGCGGCCGCGCGCCGGGTGACCGAGCTCGGCGGCCGGGTCGTCCGGCCGCCCCGCGACGACGCGGCGGGCCGCCTGGCGCACGTCGCGGACCCGGAGGGCGCGCTCTTCGCGCTGGTACGAACGGCCCGCTAGCCGCCTCATGACCGGGTCCCCGCTCCTGAACGCCCCTTCGCCCGGCGACCGTCCGCGGGTCGTCGTCGTGGGGAGCGCCAATCTCGATCTGTTCGCCGAGACCCCCAGGCTGCCGCGGCCCGGTGAGACGGTGCTCGGCACCTCGGTGCGCCGCGCGCCGGGCGGGAAGGGCCTCAACCAGGCGGTCGCGGCCGCCGCCTTCGGCGCCCGCACCACGCTGATCGCCGCCGTCGGCGAGGACGCGCCTGGCTCCGAACTCCTCGGCGCCCTGCGGGAATCCGGCGTCGACACGGGACGGTGCCGCACGCTGCCCGGCGAAACCACCGGCACGGCCGTCATCACCGTCGACGAGGAGGGGGCCAACCACATCGTCGTCGTGCCCGGCGCCAACAGCTCCCTGACCCCGCTCACCGGGGCCGACCGGGAAGCGATCGCCCAGGCCGACGTGGTGCTCTGCCAGCTGGAGATCCCCGTGGAGACCGTCGCGGAGGCCGCCGCGGAGGCCCGTCGGCACGGCGTACCAGTGCTGCTGAACGTCTCGCCCGCGCGCGACCTCCCGCCCGAGCTCCTCGACTCGGTCTCCGTGCTCATCGTCAACGAGCACGAGGCCGAGCACCTGCGGCGCGGCCGGGCGGGCATCCCGCCCGGGACAGCGGTCCTGACAACGCTCGGCCCGGACGGGGCCGAGCTGGCCGGCGCGGACGGGGAGACCCCGGTCAGGGTCGCGGCGCCGCCCGCGGAGCCGGTGGACACCACCGGCGCGGGAGACACCTTCGCCGGTACCTTCGCCGCCGCCACGGCGGAGCGGCTTCCGCCCGCCGAGGCGCTGCGGATCGCCTGCGCCGCCGCGTCCGTCTCCGTCGAACGCCCCGGCGCCAGCGCCTCCGTACCGGCTCGAGGGGAGACGGACCAGCGCTACCGGGCGTTCTACCGGCGCCGATAGCACCGGCTGCCGGGGGCCGAATGCGCCGCGTGCGTCAGGTGCGCCGCGTGCGTTCAGGTGCGCCGCGCTCGCCGCGTGTGTCAGGTGCGGACTTCGAGGAGGGGTACGAGCTGCTCGACCGGGGTCATCGAGCCGTGCAGGCCGACCATCGCCGACTCGTGCGGCTCGGTCTCCGTGGCGACGACCGCGACGTCGTCGCGGGCGGCGGCGACCACGTCGCCGATGCGGCCGTACACGCGCTCGTCGACCCCGGCCCCCGGCGGGCCGAACCAGCCCGCCGCGATGGCCTCCTCGCGGGTGGCCACCCACATCCGGTCCCCCAGCACCTCCCGCCAAACCGCGGCCACGTCGGCGGCGGCGCCCGGCACCGCGTACACATGGCGCGCCCGGGCCTCGCCGCCGAGGACGGCGACTCCGGCGCGCAGCTCCCAGTCCTCGTCGAAGTCGATCCGGGAGTCCGGGTCGAAGGGGATGTCGATCATGCCGTGGTCGGCGGTGACGTAGAGCGCGGAGCGGGGCGGGAGTTGCTCGGCGAGGCGCTCGGCGAGCCGGTCGACGTACATCAGCTGGCCGCGCCAGGCGTCGGAGTCGACGCCGAAGCGGTGGCCCTTGCCGTCGACCTCGCTGTAGTACGTGTAGACCAGCGAGCGGTCGGCGGCGGCGAGTTGCTCGGCGGAGAGGTCCATCCGCTCCTCGCCGGAGAGCCTGCCGTGGAAGGTGCCGCCGCTCAGCGCGATCTTCGTGAGCGGGGTGTGCCGGAAGTCCGGGGCGGAGACCTGGCAGGTGTGGACGCCCGCGGCGTCGGCCAGTCGGAAGACGGTGGGGTACGGCTGCCAGGTGTGCGGGTCGGTCCACGGCCGCCAGCGCAGCTGGTTCATCAGCGCGCCGGTGTCCGGATCCAGGACGGTGTAGCCGGGCAGGCCGTGTGCGCCGGGGGTGCGTCCGGTGCCGACGGAGGCGAGGGAGGTCGCGGTGGTGGACGGGAACCCGGCGGTTATCGGTGCGCCCGTGCCGCCGCGGGAACTCACCAACAGGCCGGAAAGGAACGGCGCTTCGTCGGCGTGCGCCCTCAGCAGCTCCCAGCCGAGGCCGTCGACGAGGAAGACGCAGACGCGGTCCGCGGGGGGCAGGCCGAGGCCGGTGGACAGGCCGGGGGCGGCGGAGTGCACATCCACGCCCTGTCCGGCGACGACGGTCGGCAGCAGGTCGGCGAGCGAGCCCGTGCCGTACGCGGGGACGGGGGCGGTGCGCGGGTCGAGGAGCGCGGGCTCGTGCCGGCCGGGGCCGGCGGTGGCGGGCTGGACCATCAGCCGGCGGATGTGGAGGCCACGGTGGCCTCGGAGAGCGCCTGCGCGAAGGCCAGGGTCTGGCGTACGGAGTCGGGGCCGTCGCCCGCCTCGCTGACGCGGAGGCTGAGGTCGTCGGCGGTGGAGGAGCCGGTGTAGCCGTGGTCGGCCTCGCAGTTGGGGTCGCCGCAGGCGGCGGGCTCCAGGTCGAGGCGGCTGACGGCACCCCAGCCGATGGTGAGGACGACCTCGCGGGGGAGGGTGCCGGGGGTGTACGACTCGGGGTTCGCCACGACGCGGCTCACCACGACCGAGGAGATGCGCTCGAGCTTGACCGACTCGGTGGAGGTGGTGGCGTACGGGGACGGGGAGGACGCGCCGTCGGCGGCCTGCTCGTCGGTGTGGCTGACGATGAAGCGGGTGCCGGTGAGGACGAGGACGGTGACGTGGCGGCGGACCTCGTTCGCGTCGAACGTCGTCTCCTGGTGGACCAGGTACGACGCGACCGGCTCGCCTCCCACCGCGGCCTCCACGGCCTCGGCCACGAGGGCCGGGTAGTAGCCACTGCGCTCGATCGCCGCGCGCAGCCCCTGGGTCGTCGTACCGGTCTTCGCCATGCGTCCATCCTACGGTGGCGGGGAACCCGTGCGGGCAGCACGCGAACGAGGCCGAGCCTGAGAGCCTCGACGCCGTCCGCCCCGCCCGGCGGGGGGCCGGTTCGGCACCGCCGGGCTCCACAGCGGTGGTTGCGCGCCGTCGCGGCGGAAGGTTTTCCGGGGACTCCGTCCCCGGACCGAACGGGGCCGCCTCCGCGCGCCAGCACGCGGGCAGGGGTTCTGGGGACGAAGTCCCCAGAAGAGTCCCGCCGCAGCGGCGAGCAATGGGGACGGGCGGAGCCCGACAGTGCCGAACCGGATCAGCCAGAGGAGAGGACCGGCGGCTGAGGCCTCAGTACGCCGGCAGGCGGCGGGGGCCCAGGTCCGCGGAGGCCGGGCGGGGGGCCAGGCGGACCGTGGCGCCCAGGACCGTCAGGCCGTATTGGGCGACGACAACCGGCTCCAGGTCGACCTGGACGACCTCAGGGTGGTCGTCGACCAGGCGGGAGACGCGCAGGAGCAGCTCCTCCAGGGCCGCCGTGTCCACCGGCTGGGAGCCGCGCCAGCCGAAGAGGAGGGGGGCGGTGCGGATCGAGCGGATCAGGTCGGCGGCGTCCCGGTCCGTGACCGGGACGAGCCGGTGGGCGGTGTCGCCGAGGAGCTCGGAGGGCGCCCCGGCGAGGCCGAAGGACAGCACGGCGCCGACCGCGGGGTCGATCGCCGCCCGCACCACCGTGTCCACCCCGCGCGGCGCCATCGCCTGGACGACCGGCCGCAGCTCCTCGGCCTTGCCGAGGTAGTCGGTCAACTCCTGGTGGGCCCGCCGGAGTTCGCTCTCGCTGGTGAGGTCCAGGCGTACGCCGCCGAGGTCCGCGCGGTGGCGCAGGTGCGGCGCGGTGGTTTTGAGCGCCACCGGGTAGCCGAGGCGCGCGGCGGCCCGCGCGGCGCTGTCCGGGTCCGGCGCGGGCAGCGTGGGCCGTACGGCGATCCCGTAGCGGGCCAGCAGCCGGGCGGTCTCGTCGGGAGTGGGCAGGGTGCTGCGCGGGACCGGCCCGCCGCCGGGCTCAGCGGGCGCCCGGGTGTCCCCCGCACCGCCGTTCACCAGGCCGCCGTTCACCGCGCCGCCGTTCACCGCGCCGAGCAGCTCGTCGATATCCGCCCCGGCCGCCGCCTCCTCGATGTCCTCGTACTCCGGCACCCGTCCCGGCTCGGCCGCCTGCCGCCGCCACTGCGCGTACCGCACGGCCTCGGCCAGCGCCCGTACGGCCCGTTCCGCGGCGGGGTAGGCCGGGACACCGGAGGCGGACAGGGCCTCGGTGAGGCCCTCGATCTCCAAGTGGACGACGGCCACCGGCTTCGCGCGCCCCCCGGCCGCCACCGCCTCGCGTACGGCCTCGGCCAGCGCGCGCCCCTCGTCCCGCCGGTCCCCCTCCGCGGCGCCCTCGTCGCCGACCCATGGGATCGCGTTGACGACGACCGCGTCGCACAGGTCGTCGGCCAGGGCAGCCGCGAGCGCCGCGCGGTAGTCCTCCGGCGTCGCGGCGGTGGTCAGGTCGCGCGGCGGGAACGGGCGAAGGTGCTCGGTCAGGCAGGCGTCGTAGGTGAGCAGGCCGAGCGACTCGGAGTTGCCGAGGACGGCCACGCGCGGCCCGGCGGGCAGCGGCTGGCCCGCCAGCAGCAGCCCCGCATCGGCGAGCTCGGTGACGGTGTCGACGCGGATCACCCCGGCCTGCCGGAAGAGCGCGGAGACGGTGGCGTCGGGGATACGGGTGGTGGGCACGGTGTGCCCGAGCGGCGCGCTGCCGCTGTGGCGTGCGCCCTTGACGACCACCACGGGCTTCACGGCCGCGGTCCGCCGCGCTAGCCGGGTGAACTTCCGCGGGTTGCCGATCGACTCCAGGTACATGAGGACGACCTCGGTGGCCGGGTCGTCGTACCAGTACTGGAGGAAGTCGTTGCCGGAGACGTCGGCCCGGTTGCCCGCCGACACGAAGGTCGAGACCCCTGCCCACCCGTCACCCACCACCTCCCTCAACCGACGCTCCGCGCCCCCCTTTACC
>NZ_LIQY01000208.1 GCF_001418495.1 Streptomyces pathocidini
CACCCGGCGCACGGCCCCTCACCCCCCACCAGACCGTAGCCGCCCCACCGCGATGCGGATGGGAACCAAACCGCTCGCAGCGGTGTACAGAAAGTGCAACCCACGCTGGACAGCAGAAAGGCAGGTGACAAACGATGACCACCACAGCCCAATCCCCCGCCACGGCCGGTAAACCCCGAACCGCCGTTCCCGCCAAGGCCAGCGCCAGCGCAACGGCCCGGCGCCAGGAACTCGGCGCGTGCGCGGTGCTGATGACCCCCTTCTTCCTTCTCCTCACCACCGTCTTCCTCATCCCCGTCGCGACCGCGGCCTGGCTCAGCTTCTTCAGCGACGACCAGCCGGGCCTCGGCTTCGGCCCGGAGCGCACGGTCTTCGTGGGCCTGCGCAGCTACACCGCGGTTCTGACCGACCCGACGTTCCTCGGCGGGCTCGGCCTGGTCGTCCTGTACTGCCTGATCTACATCCCGCTGATGGTGATCGGCGCGCTCGCCCTAGCCCTGCTGCTCGACTCCGGTGTCGTGCGCCTGCGCTCGTGGGCGCAGCTGGGCCTGTTCCTGCCGCACGCGGTGCCCGGCATCATCGCCGCCATCATCTGGCTGTACCTCTACACACCCGGCATCAGCCCGGTGATCGAGCTGCTCGGCAAGGCGGACATCACGATCGACTTCCTGGGCGTCCACACCGTCCTGCCATCGATCGTGAACATCGCGCTGTGGAGCAACCTGGGCTACAACATGGTGGTCTTCTACGCCGCGTTGCAGGCCGTGCCGCGCGAGGTCGTCGAGGCCTCGGTCGTCGACGGCGCCGGCCCTGTCCGCACGGCCCTCCAGGTCAAAACGCCACTGGTGCGCTCCTCGATCGTGATGGTGGCGATGTTCACGCTCATCTGGGCACTCCAGCTGTTCACCGAGCCGATGCTGCTCAGCCAGTCCACCCCGATGATCAACTCCCGCTTCTCGCCGAGCATGTACATCTTCGACGCGGCCTTCACCCGCAACAACTACGGCCTCGCGGCCGCCGCCTCCGTCGTGCTTCTGCTCTGCACGATCGCCCTCTCCTACGGGATCACCCGCTGGACCAACCGCGCCAACGCGCCCGAGGAGGCCTCCCGATGAGCGTCTCGCCGACCCAGGCCGCCGCCCTGCGCCCGCGCCTCCTGGGCCGTACCGTGGTCAACGCCGTGGTGGGCCTCTCGGTGCTCTACACCCTGCTGCCGGTGTTGTGGCTGCTGCTGGCCGCCACCAAGAACCGGGACGCCCTCTTCGGCAGCGAGCTGCTCTCGATCGGCGACTTCTCGTTCGCGCAGAACCTGAGCGATCTGTTCGCGATGGACGGCGGGCTCTACGGCCGGTGGTACGTCAACAGCCTGCTGTACGCGGTGGTGGGGGCCGCGGTCGGCGCGTTCGTGAGCGTGGCCTGCGGCTACGCCTTCGACAAGTACCGCTTCCGGCACAAGGAGAAGCTGTTCGGTCTCGTCCTCGCCGCGGTGATGGTGCCGCAGACCGTGCTGGCCCTGCCGCTGTATCTGATGGCCTCGGGCGTCGGCCTGGTGAACACGTTCTGGGCGGTCTTCATACCCGTCCTGTTCAACCCCTTCGGGGTCTACCTCGGGCGGATCTTCAGCCAGGGCTATGTGCCGGACGAGGTGCGGGAGGCCGCGAAGGTCGACGGCGCGGGCGAGCTGGCCACGTATGCGCGGGTCGCACTGCGCATGCTGGGCCCCGGCCTGGTCACGGTCTTCCTGTTCCAACTGACCACGATCTGGAACAACTTCTTCCTGCCTATGGTGATGCTCTCCGACCAGGAGCTGTATCCGGTGAGCCTCGGCCTCTACACGTGGAACAGCTCGGCATCGGTCTCGCCCGAGTACTACCCGGTGGTGGTCATGGGCTCGCTGCTGGCGGTCCTGCCACTGATCCTCGCCTTCATCCTGCTCCAGCGCTTCTGGAAGTCGGGGCTGACGGCGGGCGCGGTCAAGTAGGGGAAGGACAGGAAGCGTTGAAGAGTTGGGGAGAGACAGGATCCATGTCCGCGGAGAACTCCAGGAGACAGATGACTGCCGCACCTGACGCCCGTTCCGGCCCCCGTCCGCGTACCGCCCTCGCCATGTCGGCGCAGGCGGCCGCGGCCGTGCTCCGCCCGCCCGCGCTGGCCGAACTGGCCGCGGTCTGCGACCTCGTACCGCCCCCGGTGCTCGACGACTTCACCACCGAGCGGGCCCACGCCGTGCTGGCGGAGACCGAGGTGCTGGTCACCGGCTGGGGCTGCCCCCGGCTGGAGGCGTCCGTGCTGGCGAGGGCGGGCCGGCTGCGGGCCGTCGTGCACACCGCGGGCAGCGTCCGCGGCCATGTCACCGACGCCTGCTGGGAGCGTGGGATCGAGGTGTCCTCGGCGGCGGCGGCCAACGCGGTGCCGGTGGCGGAGTACACGGTCGCGATGATCCTGCTCTCCGGCAAGCGCGCCCTGGAGCGGGCCCACTCCTACCGTTCGGAGCGCGGCCGCACCGACCCGCTGCACACCCCGCCCGCGGTCGGCAACTACGGCCGCACCGTGGGCATCCTGTCGGCCTCGCTGATCGGGCGGCGCGTCATCGAGCTGCTGCGCCCGTACGACTTGCGGGTGCTGCTGCACGACCCCTACGTCTCGGCGGGCGAGGCGGCGGAGCTCGGGGTGCGCCAGGTCGGGTTGCAGGAGCTGTTCGCGGAGTGCGACACCGTGAGCGTCCACACCCCGCTGCTGCCCGCCACCCGGGGGCTCGTCAGCGGCGAACTGCTCGCCGCCATGCGGCCGGACGCCGTGCTCGTCAACACCGCGCGCGGCGCCGTGGTCGACCAGGACGCGCTCGTCCAGGTGCTGCGGAAGGGCCGCATCCGGGCGGTCCTGGACGTCACGGACCCCGATGTGCTGCCGCCCGGCCATCCCCTGTGGGACTGCGAGAACGCGCTGATCACCCCGCATCTCGCGGGCTCGCAGGGCAACGAGTGGCAGCGGCTCGCCGACCTGGCCGTCGGCGAGGTCGCCCGCTGGGCCGCGGGCGACGGCTTCGCCCATCCCGTACGACGCGAAAGGCTGGCGTTCCTGGCATGACCTCCTCCCCTGCCCTCCCCTTCGAACTGCCCACCGAGGACTGGGGGTTGAGCCCGCACACCGGCTACACCCGCGCGCACTGGGAGGCGGCGGCCGACGGGCTGCTGCGCGCCGCCTGGCGGTGGGCCACGCCCGGCGGGGCGCTGCTCGACCTGCCGGGCGTGCCGTCCCGGTCCGGGGTGCGCTCCGACGGCCTCGAGGGCTATGCCCGTACGTTCCTGGCCGCCGCGTTCCGGGTGGCGGGTGCGGAGGGCAAGGACCCGCAGAGGTGGCTCGACCGGTACGCGCAGGGCCTGGCGGTCGGGACCCGTACGCCGGGCCGGGACGACGCCGAGTCGTGGCCGCTGATCCTGGACCACCATGTGCAGGGCCAGCCCATGGTGGAGTCCGCGTCGGTGGCCCTCGGGCTGCGGCTGACCCGCCCCTGGCTGTGGGACCGGCTGGACGCGGACGTCCAGGACCGCGCGGAGGAGTGGCTGCGCGGGGCGGTCCGGCACACGCCGGCGCCCAACAACTGGTATCTGTTCCCGTTCACGGTGGCCGGTTTCCTGGAGTCGGTGGGCCGCGGGGACGCCGAGACGGCACGCGTGCGCGAGCGGGCGCTCGGCCTGCTGGAGTCGTGGTACCGCGGCCAGGGCTGGTACACCGACGGCGACGGCAACGCCTTCGACCACTACAACGGCTGGGCCCTGCACCTCTACCCGGCGCTGGACGAGCACCTGGCGGACGGCGCGGCCCAACCGTCCCCGGTGGCCCGGCCATCCCGGGCGGCCCAGCCATCCCCGTACGGGCCGCGGCTGCGCGAACATCTGGAGAGCTTCTCCCTGCTGTTCGACGCCAACGGCGCGCCGATCCACTTCGGCCGCTCCCTGACGTACCGCTTCGCGGCGAGCGCGGCGGTGGGGCTCGGCGCGGTCACCGGGCACACCCCGCTCGCCCCGGGCACCTCCCGCCGCCTGCTGAACGGCTCCCTGCGCTACTTCCTGGCCCGCGGTGCCGCGGGCCGGGAGGGCCTGCTGAGCCTGGGCTGGCACGGCCCGCACGAGGCGACCCTCCAGCGCTATTCGGGCCCGGCGTCCCCGTACTGGGCGTCGAAGGCCTTCGTGTGCCTGCTCGCCCCCGCGGACCACGAGCTGTGGACCGCCACGGAGACGGAGGCACCGACCGAGTCGCGGGACAGGGTCCTGTCCCTGCCGGACGCGGGCCTGCTGATCCAGACGACCGGCGCCGACGGCGTGGCCCGCCTCCACAACCACGGCAGCTCCCATGTCCGCCCGCACGAAGGGGAGTCGGCGGCGGCCGAGGACCCCCACTACAGCCGTCAGGCGTACTCCACCCGCACCGGCCCCACGGCCCCGGCCAACGAGCGGGACAACCACCTGTCCGTCGAGGTGTCGGGGGCCCGCAGCGCCCGCCGCCGGATCCACCTCCTGGGCGCGGGCCACGGCGACGGCTGGGGCTGGGCCGCCTCCTGGCACAGCCCGGTCTTCTCCTCGGGCCCGCCGATGGTGCCGGGGCTGCGCGTGGAGAGCGTCACGGTGGCCCGCGGCCGCTACGAGCTGCGCGTGCACCGCGTCCTGGGCGTCCCGCCCAACGCCCGTGTCCTCCAGACGGGTTGGGCCGTCGGCCCGGACGACCCCGCCCTGCACACTGCCGTCCACCCCCTGCACGGCTGGACGGCCCAGGACACGGTCCGGGCCCCCCAGGGCACGGCTTACGCCTCGTGGACGGAACTCCCCCGCCTGACCGCGGAACCCGCCGAAACGCCCGCCCCGCTCTACGCCGCGCTGACCACGCTCACGGCCGAGCCGGACCCGACCCCGCTGCGGGATGCCGTGACCGGAGTGACCGCCACCGCCACGACCCTCGAAGTCCGCTGGTCCGCCGACGGCGCCAGGACCCGGATCAGCTTCGAACCACTGGAGGTCGTGCACGAGGCGGGGTGAGGAAGGGGAGAGCCGGAGGGCTGGGCTGAGCGCCGACCGGTGGCACCGGCACTCAGGCCCCTACCCGGGCAAGGCAGCACATCCCGAGTGCGGCACATCCCGAGTAGCGAGGCCTCCGGCCCGGTGCCAGGCTGGTGCATATGGCTGACACGCAGGTGGTCGTCGAGCGGTGGATCGGTGCCCCGGTCGAGAAGGTCTGGGAGGCGCTGACCGACCTGGAGTCCGCGCCCCGCGTGCTCAGTGGCGTGCAGAGCATCGAGGTGCTGACCCCCGGTCCCTTCGGGGAGGGCACCCGATGGCGCGAGACCCGGAAGATGCTGGGGCGTACGGCGACCGAGGAGATGTACGTCACCGCGAGCGAGGAGCCCTCGCGCTGCGTGGTCGAGTCCGACGCGCAAGGGGCGCACTACGTCTCGGAGTTCACGCTGTCGCCGGAGACGGACGAGGAGGGCGGGACGACCGTACGCATGGCCTTCACCGCCACTCCGCCCAGCGGCGGCGTCGCGAAGGTGCTGCTGAAGCTGTTCGGCGGGCTGGGCGCCAAGGCGGTGCGGCAGGCGATCGAGCGGGATCTGGCGGACGTCGCCGCGCATGTGGAGCGCCCGGCTCCGGGGGTGGAGCCGGAGGGTCCCGGCCAGCCCCCCAAGCCGTGATCCCGGGCGCTCACCGCTCACCACCGCCACACCCTCACCACCGACCGCGACGCCCGACCGCGGCCGGTTGTCAGTGGGGCCGCCTACGCTCTTGGGCATGAGCTACGCAGAACTGCGCGAACTCCGGAACGCGCTCGGCACCGCGTCCGACCTCGCCTTCGGCCTGGAGGGCACTCCGTCGGGCCGGCAGGCGGAGGAGCTGGTCGACGCCCTGCGCCGGGCGCTCGCCGCCGCGCACGCGCTCTCCTCCGAGCACGGCGCCACGGGATGCTCCGAGCATCCACGCGGCGCCGTCGACCCGTTGCACGGAGACCCGGAGGATCCGCTCCCGACCGGTTACGGACGCTGCCTGCTCTGCAACGACCGGAGACGCCGGGCGGGGGCGCTCCGCCACGGGAGGCGATGAGAGGCCCCTGGGCAGCAGGCTTCGGCCCTCGGGCGAAGGGCTGTCCTACTGCCGGGCGAAGGGCTGTCCTACTGCGCCTTGCCGCCCTGCACCTTGGCCCAGAACTCGTCGAACGAGAGCACGCCGTCGCCGTTCCCGTCCGACTTGTTGATCAGGGCCTGGGCGACGGGCTGGGTGACGTTGTGGTCGCCCAGCTCGGCCATCACGCCAGTGAACTCGGCCGCCGTGATCAGCCCGTCCTTGTCCCGGTCGAACCGGTCGAACGCTTTCCGCGCCGCCTCTATGTCCGTCACTGTCCGCCCCTTCGGTGTTGCTGTCGGGTCTGTGAGGTGTCAACTGCCGATCGGCGTCGAGCCGGTTGGCGAACGACAGGTTACCGGCCCGGCTTCCCCTGGTCGGCGCCGAGGTTGGGCGGTACGGGAATGCGGTTGCCGAAGTAGTCGCGGGTGAGGCCGTCGTCGGCCGGCGTGCCGGCGCCGAGGGCCGGGGAGCCCGCGCGCAGCCGCACGTCCCCGGGACGGTCGGGGGACGCGGAGGAGAAGAGGGGGTCGGCGTGCACGGCGGAGGGGTCGCGCTCCTGGCCGGAGTCCCAAGGGGCGTTCCAGTAGAGGTTGTTTTCGTAGGTGCTCAGCGCGTCCTTCATGGGCGATCCCGACGGGGCGCCCACGAGGATGTTGTCGCGGAAGGTGACACCGGTCTGCCCGTTGTTGGAGACCATCGCGGTCCCCGGCTCGTCGGTGACGATGGTGTTGGCGTAGATCCGGGTGTCGGTCGTGGGGTTGCAGACGACGGAGACGATCCCGTAAGGCGCCATGGTGTTGCGGTCGTTGACGCTGATGTTGTGGCGGACGCGGTTGTGCGCCGTGGTCATGCCCGCGCCGTTGCAGACCAGCAGGAAGCCGCCCTCGTTGTCGTGGCTGTAGTTGTACTGGTAGACGTTCCCGTTGTTGCCGCCGTCGATGTCGTACGCCATCGAGTCGAGGGTGCCGTGGCCGCCGGTCACCTCGTTGTACTGGTAGAGCACGCGGTCCGAGTTCCACGCCCAGATGCCGGCGTTGTAGCCCGCCGAGCGCTTGTTGAAGCCGTCCACGTGGTTGTGCTCGACCAGCGCCTTGTCGGCGGTCTGGACGACGATGCCGTCGCCGCCCACGTCACGCACCTCGTTGCGGCGGATGACGAGACCGGTGACCGGTTCGAAGCTCGTGCCGGGGCCGTTGGGGTGCTCGGCCCGCCGGCCCCAGGTGGAGGAGGTGCCGATGCCGGTGCGGTCCACGTGTGTGACGGTCGAGTCCTCGACGCGGACGCCGTCGAAGCGGGTGGGGGCCCCGGAGCCCTGGACGGAGAAGAGGATGCCGCCGCTGGGGTCGGGGTCCTTGTGGTCCGAGCCGTTGACGTCGTGCACGTCCACGTCCTCGACGACGTAGTGGTGCCCGACGCCGTAGTCCTGGAGCAGGACGAGTACACCGGCGCGGCGGTCGGTGGTGGTGGCGGGGCCGGTGTTGGAGATGTCCAGGTTCCGCAGTTCCCACTGCTCGACGTTGCGCAGCAGGACGGCGGCTCGCGCGCCCGCGCCCTCGATGCGCGGCTTGGCCCCGCTGCCGTACGCGTCCACGCGCACCGGGGCACCGGCCGCGCCGGAGCCCTTGGGCGCGAGTACGCCGGTGCAGGTGCGTCCCCGGCGCACCAGCAGCCGGTCGCCCGGCCCGTAGGTCACGTCGCCGGCGCGCGCCAACGTCCGCCAGGCCTGCCCGCCGCTGGTGCCCGCCGCGCCGTCGCTCCCCCGCAGACAGTCCAGGTAGTAGGTGGTCCCACCC
>NZ_LIQY01000209.1 GCF_001418495.1 Streptomyces pathocidini
CGGGCCGGGCCCGGCCCGAGGTCAGCCGGAATCCGTCACAGCAAGGCCATAGCCGCCTCCTCCCGGTGTTCGCATCACCAGCACATCGCCGGGGCCGACATCCGCCGTGTCGTAGCCGGACAGTGGTTCCACTCTTCCGTCCGCGCGCTCGATCAGGTTTTCGCCGCGCGCGCCCGGGCCACCTCCCGCCATGCCGTACGGCGGGATTCGGCGGTGGCCGGTCAGGAGGGCCACCGTCATCGGTTCGAGGAAGCGGAGGCGGCGGGTGGTGCCATTGCCGCCGTGCCAGCGGCCTCGGCCGCCGCTGCCCTCGCGGATCTCGAAGCTCTCCACCCGCACCGGGTAGCGCCATTCCAGGACTTCGGGGTCGGTGAGCCGGGAGTTGGTCATGTGGGTCTGGACGGCGTCCGCCCCGTCGAACCCCTCCCCGGCGCCGGAACCACTGGCCACGGTCTCGTAGTACTGCACACGCTCGTTGCCGAAGGTGACGTTGTTCATCGTGCCGGAGCCCTCCGCCTGCACACCGAGCGCGGCGTACAGCGTGCCCGTCACAGCCTGCGAGGTCTCGACATTGCCCGCCACCGTGGCCGCGGGAAAGGCCGGGGCGAGCATCGAGCCCTCGGGGATGCGGACCTCCAGCGGCTTCAGGCAGCCGCTGTTGAGCGGGATGTCCTCGGCCACGAGGGTGCGGAAGACATAGAGCACGGCGGCCATCACCACGGAGCTGGGCGCGTTGGCGTTGCCCGGCTGCTGCGGCGAGGTCCCGGCGAAGTCCAGCACCGCGCTGCGGGCCTCCCGGTCGACGCGCAGGGCCAGTTGGATGACGGCGCCGCTGTCGGTCTCGTAGCGGTACGAGCCGTCGTCCAGGTCGGCGAGGATCCGCCGCACGGACTCCTCGGCGTTGTCCTGGACGTGGCGCATATACGCCCGGACGACATCGAGCCCGAACTGCTCGATCATGTGCCGGAGTTCGCGGATGCCCTTCTCGTTGGCGGCGATCTGGGCCCGCAGATCGGCGAGGTTGGTGTCGGGCGCGCGCGAGGGGTACGGCCCGGAGGTCAGCAGCGCGCGGATCTCCTCCTCGCGCAGCCGCCCGTCGCGTACGAGCAGCCGGTTGTCGAAGAGGACGCCCTCCTCCTGGATGGTCCTGCTGAAGGCGGGCATGGAGCCGGGGGTGATGCCGCCGATCTCGGCGTGGTGGCCCCGGGAGGCCACGAGGAAGAGCAGTTCCTCGCCGCCGGTCCCACCGCCGTCCTCTGCCGTCGCGTCGCCGAGCGCTGTCGCGTCGCCGAACACGGGCGTGACGACGGTGACGTCCGGCAGGTGCGTGCCGCCGTGGTACGGGTCGTTGATCGCGTAGACGTCGCCCGGCCGCAGCTCGCCCGTGCCGCTCCTGCGGCGCAGCACCTCCTTGATGGACTCGCCCATGGAGCCCAGGTGCACGGGGATGTGCGGGGCGTTGGCGATGAGGTTGCCCTCGGCGTCGAAGAGGGCGCAGGAGAAGTCGAGCCGCTCCTTGATGTTGACCGAGTGGGCGGTGTTCTCCAGGCGCAGGCCCATCTGTTCGGCGATGGCCATGAAGAGGCTGTTGAACACCTCCAGCATGACGGGGTCGACCTCGGTGCCGACGGCGACCGTGCCGGGCCGGGGCCGGACGCGGGTGAGGACGAGGTGCCCGCGCTCGCCCGCGGCGGCCTGCCAGCCGGGGTCGACGACGGTCGTGGCGTCCTCCTCGGCGATGATCGCGGGGCCGGTGACGGTGTCGCCCGGGCGCATAGCGTCGCGCTCGTACAACTCGGTGTCCCGCCAGGCTCCCTCGCTGAACATGCGCACGGTCGCGGCGGGGGTCAGTTCGCCCTTTCCGGGCGGGAGTTCGAGGTGGTGTCCGCCGGGCCGGCTCGCCGCGCCGGTGGCTTCGACCGACACGGCCTCGGCCACGAGCGGCTTGTCCATGGTGAACGCGTACCGCGCGCGATGTGCCCGTACGAACGCCTCCCGCATCCGGTCGGCCGTGTCCAGCAGGACGGGGAGGGCGGCGTCGGTGCCCGCGTAGCGCAGGTGCACGCGGGCGGTGGCGGTGAGGGTGTCCTCGGGGACGCCGTCGGCGAGGAGTTCGGCGCGGGTCCGCTCGGCGAGGCCGTCGCACACCTCGCGGATCCGCGGGAGGGCTTCCTCGCCCAGCTCGGTCTCGACGGCCTGTTCGCGCATGGCGGTGGCGTCGGCGACGCCGATGCCATAGGCGGAGAGCACGCCCGCGAGGGGTGGGATGACGACGGTGTTGATGCCGAGGGCGTCGGCGACCGCGCACGCGTGCTGGCCGCCCGCGCCGCCGAAGCCGGCGAGGGCGTAGCGGGTGACGTCGTGGCCGCGCTGGACGGAGATCTTCTTGACGGCGTTGGCCATGTTGAGCACGGCGATGTCGAGGAATCCGGCGGCGACCTCCTCGGGTCGGCGCCGGTCGCCGACCGCCGCCCCGGTCTCGCGCGCGAGGTCGGCGAACCCGCGGCGCACGGCCTCGGCGTCGAGCGGCTGGTCGCCGCCGGGCCCGAACACGGCCGGGAAGTGGCCGGGTTGGACGCGGCCGAGCATCACGTTGGCGTCCGTGACGGTCAGCGGGCCGCCGCCTCGGTAGCAGGCGGGGCCGGGGACGGCGCCCGCGGAGTCGGGGCCCACGCGGTAGCGGCGGCCGTCGAAGCGCAGGACGGATCCGCCGCCCGCCGCGACGGTGTGGATGTTCATCATGGGCGCGCGCATCCGCACGCCCGCGACCTCGGTGTCGAAGACCCGCTCGAACTCGCCCGCGTAGTGCGAGACATCGGTGGACGTGCCGCCCATGTCGAAACCGATGACGCGCTCGAAGCCCGCCTCGGCGGCGGAGCGCACCATGCCGACGACGCCTCCGGCGGGCCCGGACAGCACCGCGTCCTTGCCCCGGAAGTGGGCTGCCTCGCGCAGCCCGCCGTTGGACTGCATGAACAGCAGCCGGGTGCCGTGGAGTTCCCTGGCCACCCCGGTCACGTAGCGGCGCAGGATCGGCGACAGATACGCGTCCACGACGGTGGTGTCGCCGCGGGAGACCAGCTTCATCAGCGGACTCACCTCATGCGAGCAGCTGACCTGCGGGAAGCCGGCCCGCCTGGCCTCCTCGGCCACCGCCCGTTCGTGTGCCGTGTGCCGGTAGCCGTGCAGCAGGACGACGGCGGCGCTGCGGAAGCCGTCGTTCCAGGCCTCGCGCAGGGCGTCCCGCACCACGCCCAGGTCCGGTTCCCGTACGACCTCGCCGTGGGCGTCGGTCCGTTCCGGCACCTCGATGACGCGGTCGTACAGCGCCTCCGGAAGGACGATCCGGCGGTCGAAGAGGCGCGGCCGGTTCTGGTACGCGATGCGCAGCGCGTCGCGGAAGCCCTCGGTGACCAGCAGCACGGTCGGCTCGCCCGTGCGTTCCAGAAGGGCGTTGGTGGCGACCGTCGTGCCCATCTTGACGGCGACGATCCGCTCGGCCGGTACGGGTTCGCCCGGCCCGAGTCCGAGCATGAGCCGCACTCCGGCGACGGCCGCGTCCTCGTACCTCCCCGGGTTGTGCGAGAGGAGTTTGCGCGTGACGAGCCGGCCGTCCGGCCGCCTGCCCACCACGTCGGTGAATGTGCCGCCACGGTCGATCCAGAACTCCCAGCGCCCGGTCATGTTGTCCATTGTGGCAGCGGACTCGCAACCGGGTAAGGCCTGTGGATAACCCTCTGACCAGCGGTGTTGCTGCTAGCCGAGGTCGAGTTCGCGGACGGCGGGCCCGAGCGGGCGGACCGGCGCGAGGGCGGCCAGGGCGTGCAGGGCGGCGCGGTGGGAGCGGAGGTCGAGCAGCGTGGCGGTGCCGGCGAGCCGGTGCCGGCCCTCGGCCGCCGCGAGCCACAGCAGATCGGGCAGGAGGTCCTGGCAGCGGGCGACCACCCACGCCGTGCCCTTGGTTGCCATCCAGACCATCTGGTCGACGGGCCCGGGCCCGGCCGTGTCCGGCTCGGTGGACGGCGGCGGCCCGTCGGCGAGCCCGGCCTCGGCCAGCAGGGAGTGGAAGCGGTGCGCCAGCATGCGGTGCCCCAGCTCGTTCGGGTGCAGCCGGTCCACGCTGAGCGCGGTGCGCTGCGCGAACCACGGCTCGGCGGCGACGTGCAGGTGCAGCGCGTTGTACCGGTGGGAGAGCGCGTGCACCACGGTGTTGACGGCCTGCATGCGGCGTACGAGCGGGCAGGCCAGCAGCGCGGGCAGCCGCAGGAGGCGGCCGGGGTCGGGCAGGCAGGCGGTGAGGACGACGGTGCCGTCGCGCTGGAGGGTGCTCATGACGGTGTCGAGGTGCCGGGCGACCCGGTCGATGTCGAACGTGGCGCGCAGGGTGTCGTTGCCGCCGGCGATGACGGCGGCGATGTGGGGTCGGTGGGCGCGGGCCTTGGGGAGTTGTTCGTCGGCCACGTGGGAGGTGAGAGCGCCGCTCCGGGCGGTGTTGAGGAACTCGGCGCCGTCGGGCGCGAGTCCGGCGGCCAGCAGCGCGGCCCAGCCGCGCCACTCCCCTCCCGGGACGGGATCGCCGACCCCTTCGGTGAGCGAGTCACCGAGCGCGGCGAACCGCACGCCGCCACGCGCGCGTGGAATGTACGTCGGCCGAGCCGTGCCCCCCGACTCGCTCACGTCGTCCCCACCCTCTCCGCTCTGCCGGCCGCGCCGGTCCGTACGCCGGTCCCATGCGCCGCCAGGAACGCCTCCACCGCTGCCGTCCAGCCGAAGCGTTCCGCCCGGTTCCTGGCCGTCTCGCGGCGGGTCCGCTCCGGGCGGTCCAGGAGTTGTTGGACCGCGTGGGCGAAGGCCGGGCCCTCGCCGGGGGCGACGGCTCCGGCGCCGCCGAGGATGGCGGGCAGCGCCGAGGCGGCGTTGGCCACCACCGGGGTGCCGCAGGCCAGCGCCTCCAGGGCGGCGAGCCCGAAGGTCTCGACCGGTCCGGGCGCCAGGCACACGTCCGCCGTGGCTTGAAGGGCCGCCACCTGGGCCACGTCGGTGACGTGGCCCAGGAAGTGCACCGGAAGCCGCTCCGCACGCGCGCGTTCGGCCAGCCGGGCCCGCAGCGGCCCGTCCCCCGCCACCACGAGCACCGCCGGCACACCGCGCCCCCGCAGCTCGGCGAGCGCGTCCAGCGCGGTCCCGGGGCGCTTCTCCACCGAGAGCCGCGAGCAGAGCGCGAGCAGCGTCTCGCCGGGCGCCGCGTACCGCTCGCGCAGCACCGCGCTGCGCCGGTCCGGGTGGCGCGCGACGAGGTCGACGCCGAGGGGGGCGCGTACGACATTGCGCGCGCCGATCCGCAGGAACTCCCGCTCGGCCCACTCCGTGGTGCACACGATCCGCGCATACGACCGTGCCGTACGCCGGTTGAGCAGGTCCGCGATCCGGTCGGCGGCCTGCCCGGGCATGCCCCAGGTGCCCAGGACTCCGTCCACGGACTCGTGGGAGACCATCGCGGCCCGCACGCGGGCGCGCCGCGCCCACTCGCCGGTCCAGCGCAGCGTGGTGCGGTCGGACACCTCGAGCCGGTCCGGCGCCAGGTCCTCCAGCAGCGCGGCGACCCGCCGCCGCGCGGTCAGGACGCGGTAGCCGCCCGTGCCCGGAACGACCGGGCCCGGCAGGGTGATCACCCGTCCCTGCTCGGTCCGTTCATCGCTCTCGCGCTCCCCGGGGATGACGAGTACGGGTTCATGTCCGGCCGCCAGGTAGCCCGCGCCGAGTTCCCGCAGCGCGGTCCGCAGCCCGCCGGAGGCCGGGGTGACGAAGTTGGCGATCCGCACAATCCGCAGCGGTCCCCCGCGACCGCCGGAC
>NZ_LIQY01000021.1 GCF_001418495.1 Streptomyces pathocidini
GGACCGGACCGTTGGGGCCGAAACCAACGGGCAGGGGGCCCAACTGGTCGAAGACCTCGACCGCTTCCTCCTCGAGGGAGGGCTCGGGCAGCAGCCGGGCGGCGGCCATGAGCGCCTTGCGCGCACCGGTCGCCGTACGGAACCGGGCTTGCGGATCCGGTTGGAGCAGGCCTGCGAGCACCTGCCACAGGGGTTCCGGTACGCCGACGGGGGCGTTCGGCGCGCTATGGGCTCCGGCGCCGTAGACGCCACCGGTGCCTTGAGCGGTGAAGCGCTGTACGAGGGCCGGGGCGTCCGACTTGTACCCGGTGAGGAGATAGAGCCCGATGAGGCCGACCGCGAACAGGTCCGCGGGGAAGTCCGGCTCGGCGCCGAGCAGTTGCTCGGGGGCGAGGTAACCGGGTGTGCCCACGACATGGTCGGTCTCGGTGAGCCGGGGCTCGCCTTTGCGGAGGGCGATGCCGAAGTCGGACAGCCGCAGATGCGGCCGCCCGGTTCCGGTGGCTTCAAGGAGGAGGTTGGCGGGCTTGATGTCGCGGTGTATCACGCCCTCCGCGTGCACGGCGGCGAGGCCGGACAGGAGCTGGTCGAGCAGCGTGCAGGCGAGGCGGGGCGGGAGCGGGCCGTAGTCCGCGACCAGTTGGGCCAGCGACCCGCCGCGCACCACGTCCATGGTGAACAGCACCTTGTCGTCGTCCGCGGCCCAGCTCGCCGGGGCGAGCACATGGGGGTGGTCGATCCGCACGGCCTGCTCGCGGACGAACCGGAGCAGGGTGTGGGCGTCGCTGTGCCGGAGCACCTTGGCCGCGACGTAGCGCCTCCGCCGGTGGTCCCATGCGCGCCAGACGGCCCCGGAACCACCGCGCCCGATCGGGTCGATCAGCTCGTACCGGCCCGCGAACACCTCACCCATCGCACCGCACCCGCCCCTGGTCGCCGTGGAAGCCCCGGTGGTTCAGTTCTGGTGGGCCTCGTAGTGGGCCACCGCCTCCGCGGTCCGGCCGGCGCCGTAGACCCGGAGGAACTCCGCGAGTTCGGGCTGGGTGGGGGCGAGGGCGTCGGCCGCCTCGATGATGTCCCCCGCCGACGCGACCGAGCGGAGCAGCGACTGGATCTCGCGTACCACGCGCCGCACGGTCGGGGCCCCGGAGCTGGGCGTGGGCTGGGAGTTGGTGCTCAGCATCGAACCGCCGGAGGACTTCTTGATCTCCTCCATGCGGCTCGTCGCCTCGGCGGCGCTGACGCTGCCGTCGGCGACCTGCCCGGACAGCTCCTGGAGCGCCTGGACCCGCTGTACGACGGCCGGGTTGCCGATCTTCGCGCGTTGCCCGCTCATCAGCTGCGACAGCATCGGGGCGGACAGTCCCAGCACGGCCGCCAGCCGCGCCTGGTTCAGTCCGAGGTCGTCTATCAGCCGACGGAAGAGCGCCCCCAGCGGTTCGCCGTACCAGCTGCGCTGCAGCTCCCGGGCTCTGGCGGTGGCTTCCTGTTGTGCGGCATCCATGACGACTCCCCTTCGCTGGTGCGAACCTCGCGCGACATCCTACGGAGAGTGATGGCCGATAGGGACCCCCTCACCCCCTTGACGAGATCTCCACGAATACCCGGTACTCTGGTCTCCGGCGGTCGGCCCCCTTGCTCCAGCGTGAGGGCCGCATCCACCCCCCTCCGGGGCCTTAGCTCAGTTGGTAGAGCGCTGTCTTTGCATGGCAGATGTCAGGGGTTCGACTCCCCTAGGCTCCACACCCCTGAGAGCCCCTCTGACGTGCGGAGACGCGCGTCAGAGGGGCTCTCTGCGTTCATAGCGGCAACACCGTGTCGACGCGCCTCTGATGTGCGGTGCGGATCATGGCTTACGTGAAAGCCCGCCCGAACAAGGATGGAACGGCCACCTACCTCGGCCGCGATCGCGGTGGGGACCCAGAGGATCCAGACCAGGGTGCCCACCACCCCGGCGGCCACGGCCACGGCGACGGCGGCCAGTCGGGCATCGGAAAGCCTGCGGCTTCGAGTGCCGGGTTCGTCCGGGGCCAGGGAATTGTCCGCAGACCCCCGAGACTTCCCTTTAGCTCGCGTCGGTTACCCACCAGTACTGGTTGGCTTCGTTGTAGAAGTCACCCCAGGTGATCAAGGGGCTGTCGGTGACCGCCGAATTGGGGACGTCGAGGTGCTGACCAAGGCCATTGACAATGCGATGGGTTCCGGCCGTCTTCGGCTCAAAGCGCCACTTCTGATCAGGGGCGTTTCCGCAGGGATAGACGAACACGTCCCTGCCCTGTCGCGCATGTGCGGCAAGGCACGCGTTTCTCTGAACGTTCCTCAGGAAGAACGAGCCATTACCCGCATCTTCCAGGCGCCACTTCTGAAAATTTGAATCGGAAGGAAACTTCTGCTTCACATAACCCTCAGCGTCCGGGGCCTTGTGGCTCCAAGCATTCGTCATGGAGATCGTCTGGCCCACTCGGGGTGATGTCACCGCATGAGCAGGTGGTGCCACAGGCCACTCTCCCCGCCCCGAGCCAGAGGACAGGACGCGAGTCTCGCACTTTCCGTAGGAGGTGTCCACGGAGTAAAAGGTGGCGTAGTCACTTCGCACCCACTGACCACTCTGAGGGCCCGAGCTGGCATATCCGACGAAGTACACCCGCCACCGATCGGTGGAATTTCGCACGTTGCTGACCGTACGGGCGGAGGTGTTCTGAGGGGAGTTGAAACGCTTGGGTGTCCCGTTCGTCTGGCCGGTGTGGAAGTTGTAGCGCTCGATCACCATCTGCACGCCGTAGCCGTTCAGAGGAATATCCCAGCGAATCTCGTGATACTTCTTTCCGACGATTGAACTGCAGCCGCCCGCGCTGATCTTTGGCTTGAAGTTCAGCACCGTGGAAGGCTTTCCTGGCCCTTCGGTGCCATCAGCCTTCGCCTGGATGTCATCAGCCTTGGTCTGGGTGCCATCGGCCTTCACCGGGGGCGTGGCAACCGCTCCGGTGGAGACGGTCAGGGCAATCAATGCAATGGTGGCACTTGCCAGAACGCCCTTCGCGGTCTTGGTCAGCACAACTTTCTTCCTCTCGATGGGAACCCGCGGCTCTCGTTTTCGAACGGCCAATTGCTTGAGGCGTTTTGTCGGCGCCGCGCCCGATGCAATCGAACCACTAGCCCGCCGGCGTTCCGATGTGGGGCCCTGGACTACACCTCGAATCTTAGTGAGGGGGCGTCAGTTTGCTGACGGACCTCGTCGTTTCGCCGTGCGGTCGTCTTCGGTGTTCGAGCATTGAGGTCAATATTTCCCCATGGGGCGAGGTCGGCAATTCCCCATTGGTTGTCAAGGGCATCGGCAAAGTTAAGTGATCAACAACTAAGGAGGACTCGGCGCGGCCGCTACGATTTCACATGTTCACAAGCTTGCGTCATGTGTGCGCACCAACTGCGGCAGGCGTCTGGCCGGCCTGTTGCTTCGGTCGGCACCGTAGGTGAGGGGGGAAGCGAAGCCGTGGAGCTCTCTTCCCTGTCAATGGTGCCTGTGTGGATGGGCAACGGGGCTGGGAATCGTTGAAGGAGTGGCTGATGCCCGTCGATAGAGCCGTGCCGGTGGCCCCGCGTCATGTGCCGGTCCTGGGTCATACCGTGGCGCTGTTGCGTGATCCCATGGCGCTGTTCGAGGCGCTGCCGGCCTTGGGGCCCATGGTGCGGCTTCAGTTGGGGCGAAGACCTGTCTACGTGGTCAACTCCCCTTCTCTGGTTCACCGGGTGCTCGTGACGGACGCCGACGCCTACCGGCAGGGTCGTCTCTACGAGAAGTTGGTGCCCATCACGGGCAACGGTGTCGCCGGTACCGACGGTCCGTCCCATCTGGCGCAGCGTCGACTGGCTATGCCCGCCTTCCATCAGGCTCGGCTGAACTCCTACGTGGACCCCATCCGAGAGCAGACGTTGGCGATGACACGGGCGTGGAAGGCCGGCCAGGTGATCCGCGTCGACCGTGCCATGTACCGGCTGACGTGTTTCGTCGTCGGTTCATGCCTTTTCGGCCGGGACTTGGAGGAGCGCCAGGTGGCGGTGATCGACCGGTGGATGCCGGTCGTCTTCCAGAACCTGTTCGTGCGCTCCTTGTCTCCGGCTGATGCTCTGGACCGTCTGCCCACTGTGCTGCACCGGCGGTTTGCGCGCGCTCGCAAGCACTTGCGGCAACTGGCTGATGACCTTGTTCAGGACCACGACCCCGCGTGCCATGGCACCCTGATGTCCCTGCTGGTCGACGCCCGCGATGGGGAGACCGGACGCCCTCTCGACGCACGGCAGTTGACCGACGAGGTCATGACCTTCCTCCTGACGGGCACCGAACCGGTGGCCGTCAGCCTGACGCGGCTCTTCTACGAGCTTGCACGAAACCCGGCCGCAGAGGCCTCCTTGCACAGGGAGATCGACACCGTGCTGGCTGGGCGTCGTGTCACATCCGCTGACCTTCCCCGGCTTCCCTACACCAAGCGCCTGGTCGCAGAGGTGCTCAGGCTGTATCACCCCATCTATCTGCTGATGCGCCGAACCCGGCAGCCGGTGGAGCTGGGAGGGTACCGGCTGCCTGCGGATGTGGACGTTCTCTTCAGCCTCACCACCATCAACCGGAATCCCGATTCTTTCGCCGATCCGCACCGCTTCGACCCGGACCGCTGGCTCACCACTCCCGCACCCGCCGTGTACATGCCCTTCGGGGAAGGGCATCACAAGTGCCTGGGCGGCCAGTTCGCCATGACCGAACTCATGATCGCCACCGCCACCATCAGCGCGCACTGGCGGCTTCGCCCCGCACACGGCAGCCGAACCCGCACCATCCCATCCGGGGAACTCCACCCCGACGGCGTCGCGATGGCCTTGGAACAGCGGGGCTGACCCCGATGACCAGCAGTCTCGGGAACGAGCAGATACCCATCGTGCTGCCCAGTGCAGACTCCTCGGCTCTCCTGAGCGCCCGGGGAGTGCAGTTGCTGCGCCGACTGCGTGAGTGGGCCGAGTCGATGGGGCCGGACTTCGCCCCCCAGGTCACCGAGGCCGCGGCACTGGCCCTCGCGGCATCCGCACCGTGGAGTACGGCGGACGAACTCGTGCCACCGGCGAAGGTGGGCCTGTGGATGCAGGTCGCCGACGACCGCTTCGACCGTGCGTCCCTTGAGTACCGCGACGTTCCGGCCCTCGCGCAGCGCTGCATCCACCTCGCACATGGCGCCGGCCACGATCCCGCCGATACGCTCGAACGCGCCCTCGCCGACGTGACCAGCTCCCTGAGTGACTGCCGGCTCCACGCCGCACTCGCACCGCTGTGGGCCCAGCGCTTCAGCCTCATGATGCGGGCGTGGTGCTTCGAGTGGTCAGCGCTCCGCGCCCTCGCCGAGGGCGGGGCGCCCATCGAACTCGACACCTACCTGCAGCACCATCACAGTTTCGGGCTCGGCCCGATCTGTGTGGCCTGGTGGATGTCCACCGGCGAACCGGACCTGACCGCCCACCTCGACATCCTGCTGCCGGCGGTTGACGCGATGGAGCTCGCCGTCCGGCTCGCCAACGACCTGCGCACTGCCGACCGGGAGCATCACTACGGCGGCAGCGTCAACGCGCTGCTCCTGGGAGCCGACCAGCAGGACATCGACACCCTCATCAACCGCCAACTGCAGCACTGCCATGTCCTGCTGCGCCCGCTCACGGACAAGGGGTTGCGCACCGCCATCGCCCTGGGACGGATGGCCGACTGGCTGGTGACCTTCTACCGGGTGACCGACGCCCGACTGCCGTAGGCGTTTTCGTGCCCATCGGCGGGCAGTGCGGCCCGGCGCATCGCCGAACACCAGCCGCGGCCAGCTCAGTTGACGTTACTTCCGAGCAACGCTCCCTGATTGGCCTTGAACCACTCGTTCATCGAGTCACCCGCCATTGCCTCGAACAGCTTTCCGGAATTCTTGCTGTCCAGCTTGACGATGCTCTGACCGTCCTTGCTGGTTCCGGTACCGGTCACGGGCACGGTGGTGAACCGGAGATCGTCTGCCCGTATGCCACGGAGCCCAGAGGCGAGGTCCCGGGCCTTTCCGAAGGTGAACCCTTCATCGACCGCGACGTTTTCGGCGATCTTTTCAAGTGAATTCGTGAGCTTTACGGGATTCAGTAGCGTCCCTTTCGACAGGAGCTCCGAAAATATCGCACGCATCCAGTTCTGCTGACGCTTCACCCGGTCGAAATCTCCGTTGGGCAGACCGTACCGCTCGCGCACGTATGACAGCGCTTGCGACCCGTTTAGACGTTGTCTCCCGGCATGGAGTTTCCCGGTAAAAGTGGTGGAAGTCCCCACGTCTATGGTGACACCGCCGAGACTGTCGGTGACGGCGGAAAAGCCGTCAAAATCCATCACCATCAGGTGATCGACGTGCACTTTGGTCAGTTTTTCCACAGTCTGGATGAGGAGCGGTGCGCCGCCGTAGGAATAGGCCGCGTTGACCTTGTTCATGCCATGCCCCGGCACATCGACCCAGCTGTCTCTCGGGATGGAGACCACGTTGACCGAATCGCGTCGCCCGGAAATATTCACCAGGAGAATCGCGTCCGTTCGTTGCGCGCCGAAAGCCCACTTCTTGGGATTTCCGCCCGAGGTGCGACTGTCGGAACCCACGAGCAGAAAGTTCGTCGCCTTCGACTCCTTGCCGGGTCGGTTGGGAAGGTCGGCGAACGGGTTCTCCAGCTTGGTCACCCGCGATTCGATGCGATGGGTGACGATCAGAACAACGGCCGCCAAGCCGGTACCGACGAGGGCGATCAGGCACGCCATGATGGCGAGCGCTTTTCGTATGCGACGTCGGCGGGAACGGGAGCCGGGACGTGCCCGGCGCTCGTGGAGAGGAGACGGAAAGGCTCGGCCGGATTCGGACCGCGGGTCTGGTGTTTCGGGGGCCACGCCAACAACCCTCATACACGCGAGGTGGCTCCGTCGCTCGGTGAAAGTTGACTGGCTGGGCTGAAAGCAGGTGACGGGGGTCCTTTCGTAGCCGTCGGAGCCGCTGCGCCTAGTGCATCCTGCGCAGGGTGACATCGACGAGCGTCTCCACCGCCGGTACGACCTGGTGGGCCATGTGCACGTAGGCCTCGTCGCCTTGCCCGTAGGGATCGATCACGTCGTACGCAGCCGGGGAGAGGGGGTCGCCGAGCGAGCGGGCCGCGGCGGCGAGCTGTGCGATGTTGTACCAGCGGTCTGCTGCCGAGGACGGCCAGGCGTCAGCGGGCAGCTGTCCGGCGAGGTGGGCGAGTTCGCGCAGGGTGAAAGCCCGTCGCAGGTGCGACGGCGACATGTCGACGACCCTGCGGCGGTGTTCGAGTGCCATGGCGAGGACCAGGTCGACTGACGCGAGCAGCTGCGGTGTGAGCTGGCGGGAGGTGAATTCGGCTTCGTCGGCTCCCAGTTCCCGCAAGAGCCGGGCGCTGCCCGCGGACATGGCGGCACCTTGCACGGCGTGGGTTCCCGCACTGCTCAGCGTGAGGGTCCCGCCGAGCGGGGCGAGCCAATGGCGCATGAGCCGCTCAGCGAAGGGAGAACGGCAGATGTTGCCGGTGCAGACGAACAGTACGTGCACCTGATGTCACATCCCTGGCGCGCGCAGATTATCGATGTATGTCAAAGGATTTCCCATCACTTGGGGCTGCTCCATGACTCGAGGTTGCTCCATCAATCGAGGTTGCTCCATCACGCGGGGCTGCTCCATCACGCGGGGCTGCCCCGGCACTCCGGGCCGCCCCGGCATCCGGTGTTGTCCCGGCACTCCGGGCCGTCCCGGCATCCGGTGTTGTCCCGGACTCGGGTCCGGAGCGGGACCCCGCTGCTCGGAGAACTCACCCGAGGCATCAGCGGGATGTGCCTCGCCCGGTTCCTCGCGCCTGGCCGAGTGCCGCCCTGACGGTTTACGGCGTACGGCACGCTTCCCCTGAGGTGTCTCCGCCGGCTCCGTCGGGCCGTAGCTGTGGTAGCTGTACGCACGGCGGTTGGGCTTGACCCCGTTGAGAGCCAGTCCGACCAGGCGGGCGCCGACGCTCTCCAGATGGTCGAGTGCGGTGTTGAACTGGTTGCGGTGCAAGCGGCCGTTGGCGCCGACCACGAGCAGGACACCAGAGGTGGCCGTGCCCAGGACCGCGGGGTCGGTGACCGGCACAAGGGGCGGAGCGTCGAAGATGACGATGTCGTAGGAGTCCTCAAGTTCCTTGATGAAGTCGCGCATTACGCCAGAGGCAAGGAGCTCACTGGGGTTCGGCGGGACCCCGCCGGAAGCCAGTACCCCCATATTGCCGCTCGGGCCCCATGGTTGGACCGCGTTACTCAGGCTGATGCGTCCGGTGAGGACCGTCGTGAGGCCGATACTTCCCTCGAGGCCCAAGTACTCAGCCAGCTTTGGGCGGCGTAGATCGGCATCGACGAGCAGAACCCGGGAGCCGCCTTCAGCACACATGACGGCCAGATTGGCCGCCGTTGTCGTCTTGCCCTCACCGGGCACGGAGGAGGTGACGGTGATGCTCCGGGTCTTCTGGTCGAGACCGGTGAACAGCAGGTTCGTACGGAGCTGTCGGTAGCACTCGGCACGCGGGCTGAAGGCGTCCTCGTCGCGCAGTACCACGTTCTCCGCCTCGGCTTCGGCACGTTCTATCACCCCGAGCACGGGCACGTCGGTGATGTCGGCGAGGTCGTGCTGCGTACGGATACGGGTGTTGAGCTGCTCCCGCAACGCCGCGAGTCCCACGCCCGCCGCCGCGCCTCCGAGCAGCCCGAGCAGCGCATCGCGCTTGGGTGTCGGAGACACCGGAACCGTCGGTCGCTCCGGAGACTCGACCACGCTGAGGTGTACCGGAGTCTCGCCCTTGCCGTGCGGCCGCTCGATCTCGTCCACGATCTTGATCAGGCTGTTGGCGACGTCCTTGGCCGTGTTGGCCGCCAGCCTGGAGTCATGGTGGGTGACCTTGATCTGGATGATGACCGTGCGGGTCGGCACTGTGGCGCTGATCCACTGGCGCAGCTCGGGCGTGGACACCCTGAGCTTCTCGGACACGGGCTTCAGGACACGCGAGGTCGTGACGAGGTCCGTGTAGGACTGGACGCGGCGCTCGGTGAAACTGCTGCCCTGGGCCAGGTCGTTGACGTCACCGTTCCCGCTGGCCGACACGAACACCTGAGTGTGCGCTTCGTAGACCGGTGCTTCGGTCAGCGCGAGACCTCCAGCGGCCGCGGAGGCGAGGCCCGCGCACAGCGAGATGCTGAGCCACCGCTTCCGCAGCAGGGTCAGGTAGGTGCGTAGCGCGGCAGGGCGTCCGTCGCCGGCGGGCATCGGTTTGTCAGTGCCGGGCATGGAGGAACTCCTCGGAAGGGCGGTTGTCCGCGCGGAGTGTGCCCATCCAGTCGGCGATCTCGTCCTGGAAGCGGTGGTGTCCGAAGCGCAGGGCATGGCGGCTGCAGGCCTGTGGATCAAGGGTCGTGGCGGCTTCGACCCCTTCTCGCAGGGATGCGTCGGTCTCGTCGCGGAGCCAGGCCCCGGTGACACCTTCGACGGTGGATTCGGCGGCTCCGCCCACGGCGTTCACGACCACGGGAGTACCCAGCGCCATCGCCTCGACGGGCATGATCCCGAAGTCCTCCACGGGCGGGAAGACATAGACGAGGGCACGCTGCATCAGAGCGCGCAGCAGGGCGTCGCCGGGGGCGATGACGAAGTGTACGGGGACGCCGGCGCGGCTCGCGGCCGCCCGCAGCTGCCGCTCCCCGGGTCCGCAGCCGGCGATCACCACGGGGAGGCCCACCGCGCTCCCGGCCCGGATCACCAGGTCGAGCCGCTTGTACGGCACGAATCGCGAGGCGCCGAGGACAAAGGTGTCCGGGAGGGTGTCGAGGAGGGCACGGCCGGTCGCGTCGAGTGTCTCCGCCCAGTCGGCGACGGCCGCCAACTCCGCGGTCCGGACGGGCGGATGGATGACACGGGCGTCGACGTCCCAGGCGCGGCGTATGCGGTCACGGACGAACGCGCTGTTCGCGGCCACATGGAAGAGGTCGCGACCGCGTCGGCGGTCGACCCTGCGGAAGATCGGCGACACGGCGCGTACCGGAAGTGAGCTTCCTCTCCCGTCGAGTTCGGATGCCCAGAGATAGCGGGCGGGGGTGTGGGCGTAAACGAAGTGGCGGCCTGCTGCCAGGCCGCGCACGGACAGGTGGTGCGCGAAGAGGTGGGAGCTGGTGAGGACCCAGTCGTAGCCACGGTTCCGCACGCCGCGCCAGACGGCGGGCATGAGAGGCAGGGCGGCCGCTTTCCGGCCGCGCAGCGGTGTGCGGGCGAGGAGGCTTTCGCGCACGATGGTTCCCGGATACCGGTCCTGCGCGTCATTCCAGAGACAGAGGACTTCGGCATCCGGATACAGGTCGACAAAAGCGTCCAGGACCCGCTCCGCGCCCCCGCTCCGTTCGATCCATTCGTGATTGATGAGTCCTGGCATTCTCTCTCCCGGTCAGTTGAATCGCGCTGGTCTCGCCAGTAGGGACAGCGTTCAACTGCACAGGATGTTCACACCCTGACGCGAGGATTGTCAAAGGAGTGGCTGGGCGGATCCGGTGTCGGCAAAGGTCTATCGAGAAAGGGGTGATTCGGGGTCGTATTTCGGCTGCCAGCGACCGGGGATTCGATGATTCTGTTGCCGCCCTTCGGCGGCTCTGTTGTCAACCATCGAATGCAAGTGTCGACTTTTCATTGCTTATCTGCGGCTTACGGCAGGAAAACCTGGAACGACTGAAAATGGTTCACCAGTGCACGAACGTGAGGCGCATTCGTACCATGGTCATGGACCAGCAGCCCGCATCGCCCGCCTTCACGGAGAATGGCCGCGATCTGCTTCCCGTAGGGCCCGGAGCGCCGCCCCCGGCCACCGTGGCACGCAGGTGGACGAGTCGGCGGTACCGCAGCGTGTTGCTGATCTCCGATGCCGCCATCGTCACGATTGCCCCGGCTACGGCACTGGCTGCCGAAGCACGTGCCGCGTTCCAAGGTGCCGTACCGGTGCGCGGGGTGGTTCTCTGTGTCGCGGTGGCCTGCGTCTGGCAGCTGCTTCTCGAGCTCAACGGCAGCCGGGACCACAGGGTGTTCGGCGCCGGAACGGCCGAGTTGCGCCGGGTGGCCAAGAGCACGGTACAGGCATTCACCTGCGTCTCTTTCGTCTTCCTGCTGTCCGGGTTCATGCCTTTGACCCATACGGCCGTCGGGGCCGTCGCGCTCGCGAGTTCCGTACTGCTGGTGGTCAGCCGGATCTTCTGGCGTGCTGTTCTGCTGCGTCCGGACCGCAGGAGGGGTGCGGCCCTGACTCGATGCCTGCTCGTCGGTTCCCCATCCGAAGCCCGCTACGCCATTGAGCAGTTGGCCAGTGACGCCACCGCTGGCTGCTCGGTGATCGGTGTGGCGCTCCGGGATGCCCCGCCCGGGCAGCGCTTCCTTCTCGCCAACGGCGAGGCTCTACCTGTTCTCTGCGCGCCTGAGCAGGCGGTGGCGACCGCTGCCGCCTCCCGGGCGGATGCGGTGATCTTCGTCGGCGCCCTCCCGGACGGGCATGACGGCGCGCAGGATCTGAGCTGGGCTCTCAGCGACCACGCCATCGACCTGATCGTGGCCCCGCTGCTCACCGGCATATCGAGTAACCGCGTTCACCTGCGAGCCGTCGAGGGAATGCCGCTTGCCCATATCCGTGCCCCGCGGCTCGACAGCGCGCCCCTGGCCGCCAAGCGATGCATGGACATCGTCGGCGCCGCGGCAGGGCTGCTCCTCTTCGGCCCTCTCCTTGCCGTGCTGGCCCTGCTCATCCGGCGGGACAGCGGTCCGGCTTTCTTCCGTCAGACCCGGATCGGTGCCAACGGCCGCGCCTTCGACGTACTCAAGCTGCGCACCATGGCTGTGGACGCCGAGGCGCGCTTGCCGCTGCTGCAAGAGCTCAACGAGGGGGCGGGACCGCTGTTCAAGATGGAACACGACCCCCGGGTCACCCGCATCGGTCGCCTGCTCCGCAAGTACTCCCTGGACGAGCTCCCGCAGTTGTGGAATGTCCTCCGGGGGGAGATGAGCCTCGTCGGCCCGCGCCCTCCGCTGCCCCATGAGGCCGCCGAATACGTCGGGCACACCCACCGCCGCCTGCTGGTCAAGCCCGGAATGACCGGGCTCTGGCAGGTCAGCGGGCGGTCGGAGCTGAGCTGGGAGCAGAGCGTGCGCCTGGATCTCGACTATGTGCAGAACTGGTCCCTGGCTCGCGACCTCACCATTCTGGCGCGCACGGTGCCGGCTGTCGTACGAGCCAAAGGCGCGTACTGAGATGCCCGGCACAACAGGGCCGGCGCCAGGACCAGCGCCGAGCACAACAGGGCCGGCGCCGAGGGCGGCGGCAGGCGCATCCCGGCCTGTCGCGCTGTTCATGACGCACAGCGCTCAACTGTCGGGCGCTGAGCTGTTCCTTGCCAGAGTCGCGCCCTTGATGACCGCGGTGCGCCCGGTCGTCCTCCTGGGCGAGGGCGGTCCGCTGCGCACCGAGTTGGAACGGGCCGGGGTCGAGGTGGAGGTCTGCCGCGTCCCCGACGGTCTGCGCGGCTGCACGATGTCGAGCCCGGTGGCCCAGGCGCTCGGCTCGGCCGGGACCGTGCCGCGTTACCTGCGTGAGCTGTGCCGGCGTATCGACGCGCACCACGCGGACGTCGTGTACACCCATTCGGCCAAGGCGCACCTCTATGGCGCCCTCGCGGCCCGGCTGGCCCGTGTGCCGCACGTTCTGCACGCTCATGACCTCATGTCCGCACCCCCCGCAAGCCGTTTCGGCTCGCTTCTGCTCAGGTCGGCAGCCCGCAGCGCCAGGGCTGTCATCGCGAACTCCGGCACCACACTGGCCACCGTCCCGAACGGTCGGCGCCGTACGGTGATCCCCTGCCCGGTTTCTGACGAACTGTTCACCGCCACCCCGTTCACGGCCTGCACGGACTCCTCATCCGGGACGACACGCGCCGGCCGCCAGGCGCCGCTGTCGCTCGGTGTGGCGGGGCGGCTGGCGCCGTGGAAGGGGCAGCACCTCGCCCTGGCGGCCTTCGCCCGCATTGCGCCCGACCTGCCCCCTGGTTCCCGGCTGCAGGTGGCGGGTGCGGCGCTTTTCGACACCGACCGCCCGTACGCCACGGAGCTGACCGCCCTGGCCCGAGAACTCGGCGTTGCGGACCAGGTCGTGTTCCTGGGCCACGTCAGGAACCTCCCACGCCACATGGCCTCGTGGGATCTGACGCTCCACACGAGCATCTCCCCGGAGCCGTTCGGCCAGGTGATCGTGGAGAGCATGGCGGTGGGAACCCCCGTGATCGCCCCCGCCGCAGGCGGACCCGCCGAGATCATCACGTCGGGGACCGACGGACTGCTGTATCCCACGGGTGACGTGGAGGGACTCGTCGGCGCGCTGCAGCAGCTGGTGCACGATGCCCCCCTACGTCAGATGCTGGCCCACGCCGCTCGGCGGACGGCGTCCCGGTACGCGTCCGGGCCCATCGTCGCCGGAATCGAGAACGTGCTCGTCCGGGCCGCGGGACCGGTGCGCCGGACGTGAGCTCCTCTTTCGACGCGGTACGTCGATGCTGGTCGGCGGCCGCGGCCATTGCTCTCGTCGTGGTGGGCGGGGACTTCGGCGTCCCCGTGCTCCTCGCACTGTGGGCGGCTGTGCTGCTGCCTCAACTGTGCAACCGGCGCACGGTGGTCGCCGGCCTGCCCTTCCTCATGCTCACGCTCTACTCGTCCTGTGCGTGGGCGGTGGCGGCGTACGGCGACCACTGGTACGCGCCCTACCCGGACATGGACGTGGTGACCGCGGTCACGAACCGGGACGTGCGGGCGGTGATCGCCGCCTATGCGCTGATGGAGGTCCTCTTCGGAGCGGCCCGGATCCATCTGGCGACCGTCGCCGCCGCGCGCCAGGCGCGCGCCGGTCTCATGGGCGGGTTGAACCGCCCTGCGGTACGCGCCTGTTCGCTGATCCTCCTGCTGGGCGTGGGTCTGGTGGACTGGCTCAAGGTGATGCGGATCGGCCTGGGCGCTGTGCTCGAAGGCTCCCGGCGCGAGTACGCCAGAGAACTGCTCCTGGGGCTCGACCACAACGTCCAGGTGCTGGTGATTGTGGCCACCATCGCGGTCATCGCGTCCCTGCGTACGCTCCGCCCGCGCTGGCCGCTGGTCGGTGCCGTCGCCTTCTGCTGGACCCCGTATCTGCTGTCGGGCAGCCGGAAGGAGATCCTTCTGGTCCTGGTGGCGATCGCTCTCCTCCTGTTTCCGGAACTGGCCGGGCGGCAGGTCGCGGCCATTTGCGCCGGAGTGGCGGTCTTGTTCGTGGCACCCGCTCTGACGACCGGTGACATTCTTGACTCCCTACACGAGTTCGTGCTGCCGCAGCACATGCATTTCGCGCTGGAGATGAGGATGTTGTCGCCGGATTTCGCCGGCGACTTCTTCGAGCGCGTGCAGTACTTGCTGCCCGGTCCGCTGCGGCTGAGCCAGCCGCCCAACCTCGCCGAAGCCTTCTACAACACGGGTGTCGGCCCGGAGATCGGGGTGGGCGGGAACGTGTTCGCCGAGGCGGCGACAGTCTCCGGCCCGCTGCCGTTCGTGCTGAAGCTCGCGCTGATGGTGAACTCGGTGCTGCTGCTCGCACTCGCGGCCGGGCGGAGGATGCCGCTGGTGACCATCATGGCCGTCGCCTATCTCATGATCATGGGCCGCAGCGACCTGTGGATCGCCGTGTTCTTCATCGTGTACTGCGGCCTTGCCCTGCAACTGATCGCCTGGTTCAACAAGGAGAAGCGTTGTCGCACGCAACCGTCCACCTGGTGATGAGCACCATCGGCAGGCCGCAGTCGCTGTCGCGGCTGTTGGAGAGTCTGACCCGGCAGAGCGTCCCCGTCTTCATCACCCTCGTCGAGCAGGCGGAAAGCCAGGTGTCCCGTCCGCTGCTCGAGCCCTGGCTGGAGCAGGGGTGTGCCGAGTACCTTCATGAGCCGGTGATCCGCGGGCTCAGCCGTGGCAGGAACACCGGAATGCGCCAGTTGCGCGGTGACATCATCGCCTTCCCGGACGACGACTGCTGGTACGAGCCCGGGCTGCTCGCCGAGGTGGTGCGGCGACTGGACGCTGCACAGCCGGCAGGCTCAGGCCGCCCCGGAACACCGCTGGACGGCTTGTCGGTTCGGCAGACGACCGCGTCCGGTGAACCGAGCCACTTGCGCTGGCTGGACCGGCCCGCGCTGGTGACTCCCCGACTCGTGCCCCGAACGGTCAACAGCTCGACACTGTTCCTGCGCTCCGCCGCGGTGCGTGCCACCGGCCTTTTTGACGAGGAACTCGGCGCGGGCGCCGGCACCCCGTTCGGCGCGGGCGAAGAGACCGACTACGTAACCCGGTTCATCCGACACGGCTTCACCCTCGCGTACCAGCCGGATCTCTCGGTCCACCAGGATGAGTGGCGGGATGCCCGGACCGCCGCCGTCCGGAGCAAGGTGCGCGCATACAACCGGGGCTTCGGCCGGGTCCTGCGCAGGCACGGCCAGTTCACCGACTTCGGCTACTGGGTGGCGCGCTCCTGTGCAGGACTGGGCGTTGCGGCCGCGCGCGGGGACCGCCCCGGGGCGGCGCACCAATGGGATCAGCTGGCTGGACGGGTGTCCGGTTTCGTACGGCCGCTGAAGCCCCGGTAACACCACGGGAACCGGGATCAGTTCGGAGCACCGGCCGGCCCCGCGCGCCTCACCGTCCTCCGCGTGCGCGGCATCTCACATCGCGCGCGGCCGCTTCTCCAGAAGGCCGTGTGCCGAACCCAGCAGAGTGCCCCAGCGCATCGCACAGCGCGTACGCTGCCGAGCTCCCAGGGGGGCGGTGACGAGCGACTTCACCGCAGCGGCCAGTTCTCGCGCCATGTCCGTCGCGGTCACCCGGGCGCCGTGCGGCTGGTGCGCCTGGTACAGCGGGATGTCGTCCCGGCCGTACCGGTAGCGCTGGCGGAACAGGTCCCGCTGGGACCCGCGCAGCCGTACATGGACCACGGCATCGGCGGCGTAGGCGGTGGCAGCGCCCGCATAAGCGGCTCGCCAGTAGAGATCCACGTCTTCGGTGTAGGGCAGGCGTTCGTCGAAGCCCCCAAGCTCCGCGAGGAGATCGCGGCGTATGCCGCAGTTGCCGCCGGCCCCGTAGGGCAGGTGACGGAAGCGCACCGGCAGTCCGTCGACGAACACGTCGAACAGGTCTGCTTTCCAGGGTGGGTTGAGTTTGCGGTATTCGAGTGTTCCGCTGGCGATTCGGGCTTCTGTGAGGGTGTGGGTCATGGTGGTGAGCCATGCGGGGTGGACCACGTCGTCGGTGTCGCAGAAGAGGATGAGGTCTGCGGTGGTGTGCCGCCAGCCCACATTGCGGGCATGGCCGCACCCCGGGCGGTCGGTGGCATCGGCGATGGTGAGTGTCACGTGGTCCGGGAGGATGTGGCGTGCGAGGTTGTGTACGGGGGTGGGTTGGCCGCGGTTGACGCTGATGACCACTTCGTAGGGGTGGGGCCAGGTCTGTTCGGCCAGTGCGGTGAGTTGTTCCCGTAGGTCGTCGAGGCCGCCGCCGTAGGGGATGACCACTGCCACGGACGGAACCCGAGGGGTTGTCTCTGTCATGTCTGGCTCCGTGCTGCTTTGAGAGGTTGAGCGGTTTCATACGGGTCCGGTGGGCGAAGCGGTCGGGCTGGGAGCGGGCCGTTTCCGAGCCCGGGGCCCCTGCGTGAGCAGACCGAGGAGCCCGCCGAGGACGGTGCCCCAACTGATGGCGCACCGGGCCCTGTGCCTGCGGCCGCGGGGTGCGTTCAGGAGTGCCTTTCCGGCCACCGCCAGCTCCCGCAGAATCTCGGCGCCGTGCACCCGGGCACCGTGCGACCGGTGCGCACGGTACAGGCGGACGTCATAGCGGCTGTACCGGAAGTACTGGCCGAACAGGGCACGGCTGGTCGAGCGCAGCCGGTAGTGCACGACCGCTGACGGCGCGAAGGCGATGGGTGCTCCCGCATACGCCGCTCGCCAGCACAGGTCCGTGTCCTCGGCACAGGGAAGGTCCTCGCTGAACCCGCCGAGCCGTTCCAGGAGTTCGCGACGCAACCCGAGATTGCAACTCGGACCGAACGGCAGGTGGTGGAAGCGCACGGGCTGGCTGTAGGCGCCGGTACCGAACAGGTCTGCTTTCCAGGGTGGGTTGAGTTTGCGGTATTCGAGTGTTCCGCTGGCGATTCGGGCTTCTGTGAGGGTGTGGGTCATGGTGGTGAGCCATGCGGGGTGGACCACGTCGTCGGTGTCGCAGAAGAGGATGAGGTCTGCGGTGGTGTGCCGCCAGCCCACATTGCGGGCATGGCTCGGTCCCGGTCGCCTGGTGGAGTCGGCGATGGTGAGTGTCACGTGGTCCGGGAGGATGTGGCGTGCGAGGTTGTGTACGGGGGTGGGTTGGCCGCGGTTGACGCTGATGACCACTTCGTAGGGGTGGGGCCAGGTCTGTTCGGCCAGTGCGGTGAGTTGTTCCCGTAGGTCGTCGAGGCCGCCGCCGTAGGGGATGACCACTGCCACGGACGGAACCCGAGGGGATACGGGAGTCATCGGAGGGCCTTTGCCGAGTCCGGGGCGGAAAGCTGCTGAGTGCTGATCTCGCCGTTCTGCCAATGGCGCAGGGCGGCGACCGCCGCAAGAAGCCGCTCCTGGAGCCTCTCCACCCGTCCGGCTGTCTCGGCGAGCCGTACCGGGTCGGTGGCGCGGTGGAGTTCGGCCAGGATCTGGTCTCGCGTCGTGCCGGGCGTCAGCAGGGGGAGCTCACCGGTCACGCTCAGCCAGAAGTCATCGCACTTGGTCGCGTACGACAGCGGAACGGCCGGTACGCCGCAGGCGACGGCCGCAATGGTGCCGTGCAGCCTCTCGGAGAGGAGGATCGAGCAGTCGGCGATGGACTCCATCATGCTCTGGACTCCGTCGCGGAACACCACGACCTCTGCCTGCAGTTGCTCAGCAAGCGTCCGGCTCACTTCGGCGTCCGTGTCCGCCAGCTGCAGGACACGCACCGTCGAGTCCGGGTGCGTGGACCGGTAGGACCGGACGGCCTCGACCACCGTGGCGGTGTCGAAGCGGCTGGCTGGTGCGGCTCCGAGGCAGACGCCGATGATGTGCCGTTCCCTGGGCGCCGGGCGGAGCGGCATCAGCCGCGGATAGAGCAGGGCCGGATCGCCGATGACGGTGGTGTCCCGCCAGTGCGTGGCGCACTCGTCCCGACTCAGCGGGCCACGGACACCGAGCAGTGCCACATCGCTTATGCCCTGCCACCGTGCCCAGTTGGCGGGGAAGAGGCCGAGCGCGAAGCCGTCGTGTGAGGCAGGGGCGCCGGCTCCGGCGATGACGAGGCTGTCCGCCCGGTAGAGCGAGAGCGCGCGCTGCGCATGCTCGCCCCAGATGTCGAAGCCCAGGGCGGTACCACCGCCGAGCAGCACGATCCGCTCGGTTCCCGCGAGCCGCAACCGGTGCCCAAGAGTCCGCAGCGCCACCCTTCCCGAGTCGGCGAGCGGGGCCAGGGGTGCCTCGATGTCGAGGGGGTCGGCGAGTGCCGTCCGCCACGTCTGGTGGATCAGGTCGTCACCGAAGTTGTGGTATCCCTGCCAGCCGAGGTAGATGATGCGGCGCCGCTTGCTCATGAGGGGACTTTCTCTGCGGGGACTGGGGCGCGCCGCAACAGGCCGATAAAACCGGCCAGTTCGGCGCGCACGGACGGAATGGCCAGGGTGAGCCCGACCGCTGTCAGGACCGCGGTCGCGGCGCAGCCGAGCAGAGCCGGCCAGCCTTGCCGGGGGTCGACCAGCGCCACGGTGGCCAGGAGCACGATGCCCACGGCGGTGCTGAGGAGAGCGGGTCGGAGAACCGCTCGCAGGAGATCGGTGACGGCCAGACCGGCTCTCCGGCGCACGACGAGAAAACCGGGCAGGACCATGGCGAGGGAGGCGAGGGCGTACGAGAGCGCCATGCCTCGTACGCCCCACGGGATGCCGATGAAGAAGGAGCCGATGACCAGTGGCCGGGTCGCCACCGCCCACAGTGTCTGCCGCCTGACCTGACCGCTGGCGACGAACACCCATGCGGTGACATGGCCGAGCACCTGGGCCACGCCCGCGATGACGAGGATGCGGAACAGCTCGGCTGCTGCTGCCCACTCGCTGCCGAAGAGCGTCTCGACGATCGCGTCGGCCAGCACGGCCAGGGTGATGAACATCGGCCACAGGATGTATCCGACCAGCGACACCAGCGTGCGATAGCAGTGGCGGAACGCGTCGCGGTTGCCGTACACCCTGCTCAGCGCGGGCACTGCGACCCGTTGCATGGGGGTGGCCACCTGCTCAAGGGGCAGAATCAGCAGCTGGCCGGCCTGGGTGTACAGGGCCGCGGACACGGGCCCGAAGAAGCCGCCCACCAGCGCCTTGTCGACACTCCGGGTGAGGAGGTTGAGGGCCTGGACACCGGCGACATTGGCGCCGAAAGCCGCGTATCCGCGCACCGTACGCCAGGGGGCGGGCCGCCCGGGCCGCCACGGGCACACGAGCAGCGTCCCCACGCAGGACAGGGCCGAGGCGACGAGCGCCTGGGCGACGAGCGCGGACGATCCCGCTCCGCCCGCCGCGAGCGCCAGCGCTGTGCCACAGCTGGCGACCACCGCGGTGAACTCGACGGCCGCCAGCCGTCCGAAGGCCAGATTGCGGGCCAGCAGCGCCGCCGGTACCGCCGCGGGCCCGGCGAGCAGAAAGACGAGGGCGAGCAGCGCCACGTCCCGCGTGGCGTGCCCCATGCCGAAGACCGTGCTGATGGCGGGGGCCGCGGCCATCAGCACGGCGGTCAGGAGAACACCGAGGGCGCAGTTCAGATAGTGGACGGTGGACGCACTGCCGTGGGGGACGCGCTTGCGCTGGATCACCGCGGAGGCGAGTCCGGAACCGCGGAGCAGTTCCGTGCCGGCGTTGTAGACGATGACAACGGCCGCGAATCCGTACTGGGACGGCCCGAGGGCGCGGGTCACCCCGATCACGGTGACGAGCTGCACGGCGCACCGCGCCCAGGTGCCCAGCGCCGTCACGAGACCTCCGCGCGCCGCGGCGGACGCGAGGCGACCGGAGGCATGCCAATCCGTCTCGGCCCGGCGGCGCTTCGCCGGTTCGGGCCGAGCCGTGGACCGGGCGGCGGAGGGAGGGAGGGTGGCCGTCACTGACTGATCTCGGTCCGGAAGCTACTTGTTGATCTGGTTCTGCTGTCCGTTGTCCTTGACAGCGGGCTTGTTTCCGGAACTGATGTCGTTGGCATTGCCGTTGAGGGTCACCGTCTTGATGGTCGCGGCCGTAAAGGAGTTGATCGCACCGTTGATCGAGACCTTCTCGACAGCGCCCTTGACCTCGACAATGCTGTTGGACGCGTTGACCTCGACAGAGGCGCAGTCACCGGAGATGGTGACCTTGGAATTGCTGTCCTTGACAACAGCCTTGCCGCCGGAGCACTGGGCCGAGACCTTGGGGATCTGGTTTTCGGTCTCGGACGACTGCTTCTTCCCGTCGCTTCCCTTTTCCTCCCCTTGGCTCTCCTTGTCGGCGCTGGTGGAGGCGGTCGTGCTGGGGCTCGACGAGGAGTCGGCCTTGTCGTTCGAAGACCCGTTGCCGCACGCGGTCAGGGCTACGGCGAGAAGTCCTGTCGCAGCCAGGACCGTGAACTTGGCGGTGGTTTTCCTGTCCATGCTGGGAGCTCCTGTTGTGGGGTTCTTGAGTGACAGGGCCGGCCCCAGAGAGATCATTTCCGGGGGCCGGCCCTATCTGCTCCATGTGTTCCTGGAATGCCGTTGCCGAGTTGAACACGGGTCAGGCGGTGCGGTGCGTCAGGCGTTGGTGCCCTAGCTCACCTGGCGGAACTTCACCTTGTCCTTGGTGATCGCGCTGTGTGCGAGCTGCTCTGCCGTCATCTCGTAGTCACCCACCGGCAGGGCGAAGCCCGACGTGCAGCTCCACGTGCCGGCGTCGGCCACGGTGGCGTCGCACACGACCCGGCCGGAGTTGCCCTTGACCTCGACCTTGGCGCCGGGTGCTCCCTCGCCGCGGAACGTGACCTTCGGGGTGTTCACGGTCGAGTTCTCGGCCGGGCTGGTGATCGACACCGCGACGGGCTCGATGCCCGGGCTCTCCAGGCGGAACCTCACCGTGTCCCGGGTCTTGCCGTCGTCAGCGATGATCGCGTAGTCGCCCGTGGGCAGCTCGACGAACGAGGTGCAGCTCCAGTTGCCGGCCGCGTCCACCGGGGAGTCGCAGAGATCCCTGACGTGGCCCTTGACCAGGACCTTGGTGCCGGGCTCACCGGTGCCGGTGAACTTGACCCTCGGGGTGTTCACGGTCGAGTTGTTGCTCGGAGTGGTGATCGAGACCTTCTTGGTCTCGGCACTGACCTTGAACGACACCTCGCTGGAGACGCCGGTCTTGTTGTCCGAGGAGACGTTGGTGGCGGTCACCGTGTGGTTGCCCGCCGCGAGGTCACGCTCCAAGGACCACGTACCGCCCTGGGAGTTGACATTGGCGGTACCGAGCTCCGCACCGCTGCCCTTGTCGGTCAGCTTGACCTTCCGGACGTCCTTGTCATAGGACGCGGTGCCCTCGAACTTCACCTTCGGCCCCACGGTCGAACCCGCCGCAGGCTTGATGATCACCGGTGCCGGAGCGGCGTCCGGCTGCTCGGCCGCATCGCCGATCTTGTTGTAGACACTGCCGATCTGGAAGGCCTTGGACTGGTCGTTCTTGTTGTACGGCTGCTCACACGCGCCACCCGAAGCCTGCGGCCAGACGAGGAACTTGTAGTAGCCCGCCTTCTCCTTGCTCAGGTCGAGCGGGCCGACATCCCTGATCCGGTCCTTGTTCTTGCTCGCATCGGCGTGTCCCGGAACAGCCAGCCGCTGCGGCTGAGGCGTCAGATCCGCCGGAGTTCCGTCCGGCCGAACCAGCTGCCAGTAGACCTCGCCACTCTGGTTGCAGGAGACGTTGGAAACGCCCTGACGCGGGTTGACCAGATCGACGAAGAACTTGCGCGCGGGGACGTAGCCGTCCTCGGCGTAGTAGCCGAAACCGGCCTGGCTGTTGCGGGGCTCTTCGTTCCAGTAGGCCCTGTCATAGGGCAGGCGGACGAACGGCTTGCCCGTGTTGATCTGGTCACCGCACCGATCCGGCCTCATGACCTCGGCCTCGGGCTTGACCACCTGGACCGTGCCGTCCGTCAGGGTCACCCAGATCGTGGTCCGGTACTTCCTGCCGTTGGTCTCCTTGCAGTCGACAGTGTCGGTGAAGGAGTCGCCGCGGGCGGTGAACGTGATCTTGTTCTTGCCGCCTACGGTCCGGCTGTCGATGACCTCGTACTCGTCATCCCAGCCGCCCTGGCCGCGATTCTTCCGGGTCAGGGACCGCTGTTCCGGGTTGGCTTCGTTGCCCCGCCGGTCGTAATGGATGCTCGCGATGCCCTGGCCCGCAGGAGCGGTCACCACGCCGTCGTAGCGGAACTCGCTGTCCCATGTGGCATAGCGGTTCGCGAAGCCCAGGGTCTCGATATTGCCTTCCTGGACCTTCTGCTCAGCGAATGCTGAGGGAGCCCCCAAGGCGCCGATGGCCCCTCCGGCCATGAGGGTGCTCAGACCCGCCAATGCCAAACGACGGGTTCTTGACAACTGTGTCACTGTTTCTCCTAACCGGCACACGAATTCCGCGGCGAAAGGCATGCGGAACACAGAACACGCGGAGCCCTCGCCCCTTCGGCCGGGGGAGAACCCTTATGCGTTCTTCACGCTATTCGGCTCTGATCTGGGAGGGTCCCCGGCGATGGTTGGCATCCGGCGACTTGGTTTGAAAGTTCGGGTAGTACTTCGTCCAGCGGCCGAGTCCCCGCTCGGCCGCCCGCAACCCCCCCCCTTCGCCTGCGGACAGTGCGACCGCACGGCTGCTCCAGGGTCTACCTCTCCGACATACGGGATGAAGGGGACGGCAGTCGTGTGGGTCGCTCCAAAGCGCCCAAAAACACAGCGCCCGCTCGGTCAACCTGGACGCAATCGGTTGAGGTTGACCGGGCGGACGCGCGCGGAGTTGTCGCCCCTGTCCTGGGGCACTCAGCCCAAGGTGCGGGGTCGGACTGCCGGGGTACTAGGCGGCGGCTGTCGCCGCGCCGGCCTTCTTCCGGCGGCGGAGATGCGCGCCGCCGGCCAGCGCTACGCCGGCCGCACCGGCTGCGATCAGCGCCACCGATCCGCCCGACATGGGAACCTGGGCCTCGTCGTCGATCTTCCAGACGAAGGAGGCGAAGGCCTGGTCGTCTTCATTGCACACCGCATTGACCTTCACGGTGTAGGTGCCGGCCTTGGACGGCTGCCCCCAAACTCCGCCCTTCTCATTGGCCTCGATGCCGGGAGGCAGACCGGTGAGGGTGAACTTGGGGGTGTGGTCAGGGCTGTTCTTGCGGCAGGAACCTACGACTGGATTGAGGTTTCCAACCCAGGCACCGACCTTATGATGCTGGTTGAAGGCATTGAGAGTGATGCCGGAGTCGCCTTCCTTCTCCTCGATCACCCAGGTGAAGTCACCGCTGCCCTTTCTTTCGGGACCCGTGCCGCCCATGCATGTGATATCGAGGTGGACTTTGTACGTCCCCGCCTTGGTCGGTGTGCCGCTGACCAGCGTTCTGTCGGTACGGCTGTCACCGTACTGATAAAGCCCGTCGGGAAGGCCTGTCATAATTACCCCCCCGTAATACAGGTATCCGCCATCCGGGCAATCCACCGACACGACGCTTCTCGTGAAGCCCGGGAGTAGTCGCCCGAGGCTGTCCTTCTGGTCGTGTCCCGTTACTTTGACCCCTGAATTGCCACCGGAGTCGTCGGCGAAGGCGGTGCCGCCGAGCGCACCGGTGAGAATGAGTCCCGCGGCTACCGCGGCACCCGAAGTCCGAATCATGACAATGCCCTTTCTTGTGGCTCGCCAGTCTTCACATCTGCTGGGTAATCCCTTCGGGGAGGCTATGACTTTGACCGTGGTGTTGAACTTGGATAAAGGTATTGAGCTCTGACGACAGTTGACATTTTCCGAGGAGGCGCCGGGCCGCACGGCGGCAGGGAATGCGGCCGGGCCTGCGCACGGTCACCCGCCGGTGCCGGGGCAGGTATCTGACCGGAGACACAGGCTTGTCATCCATCGGGTCCGCACTGTGGACGTTCGACCTCCCCCTTCTTCGCCGGTGGCCTATTAAATTTGTTCCTGTGTGCACCCCGGCCCGAATGGATTGATCGACACGGGCTCCGACGCAGGAGCACATGCAGTGGGAAACAAATCGGCCGGTCGGTCATGCGCCTCCTCGGAAATTCGCATGACTTGATCCGGTTGTCCGGCAGGTACCCGTGCTGATTCGTCCTGCCGGAATGCCGGGGCCCGCGGGCAATTCGCCCCTGCTCGCGGGCCTTGTGCAAGTTGTGCGACGTGGCGTGGGCTCTCCCGGGCATCGCTTCCCCCGAGACCCTGCCGCGCCTGGTGGCGGAGGGCTCGGCGAAGTAGCCGCGCAGGCCCGGCGGTTGTCCCCGTCCGCGGCGACTATGCGGCGGAGTCGGCCCCGCCGTACGAGCGGGCCACCGCGAGCCAGTACGCGGTCTCGGCAGGGAAGTCGTCGGCCGCGGCGGGCAGGGGCCACTCCGGGTGCGGCGGCGGGGCCGGCTCCCTGCCGGTGAGCTTGGCCCGGCGGGCCCCGGCCAGCGCGCGGGCCATGGCCGCGGGGTCCGGAGGCTCGGCGTCGGCCTCCGGCGCGTAGTCCCGCAACACCAGGACCGCGTCGCGGATCTCGATGACCTTGCGGTAGACGAGGTAGTGCCAGGAGGCGCGCGGCCAGAGGAGTTCCAGCAGGCGGGGGCGGGGCGGCGTCAGCGCGACCTGGGGCGCCGCGTCCAGCAGGGCGCGCCACAGCGGCCACAGCCGCAGCAGCGCCCGGGCGTCGGCGACCGTCCGGCGCAGCCCGGGGAGCACGGGCACCACGAGAGCCGCGGCTCTCAGCAGCCCGTGCAGCCCCATGAGCGTCGGCAGCAGCGCCGCGGGCACGAACCAGGCGCTCGGGATCAGCACGCACAGCAGGCAGCCGAGCCAGAACACGCCCGCGCACGCCGTACCCAGCCCGAACAGCCGCAGGCTGGACCTGAGCACCCGGGCCGCCTCGCCCCGCCCCGCGTACCGCCAACACACCCGCAGGCAGGCGGTGTTCGCAGTCAGATGGGCGGCGACGACGATCAGCCAGTACGCGGTGGAGGGCTGCGGCGAACCCGGGGAGAGCGCCGAGTGGCGGCCGTGCGGCGGCGCGGCCAGGTCGAGCGCGAGCAGCACCGCCCCGACCAGCCCGGCCGCGGCCCAGAGCCACCTTCTGGCCCGGCGGCCCCTGCCGGTGGCGTCCGTGACGAAGTCCAGCACGGCCGCCGCCGACAGCACCCCGGAGAGGTTGATCGCGAGGTCCGCCACCTGCCCCGCCCCCGCCGTACGCGCGATCAGCCGGGCCACGGCGGGCACGCTCAGCGTCATGGCGACGGCGGAGGTCGCCACCGCGAGCCACAGCGCCCGCTGCTGGGGGCAGCGCACGGCGGCCCGGGCGCGCAGCAGCAGCACGGGCCAGGTGCAGGCCAGGCTGAGCGCTTCGAGCGCCTTGCCGAAGAGGAGGAGTTCCTCGACGCCCACGAGCTCGCGCGGATCAGCGGCCATCCACCTCGCCGACCCCCAGCGCCGCCTCCAGGTTCCCCAGCACCCCGTCCGAGACCCCCAGGC
>NZ_LIQY01000210.1 GCF_001418495.1 Streptomyces pathocidini
CGAGCACCGGCCGGTGCTCGGGGAGGGCAACCGTCCGGTCGGGACGGGGGACATCGAGCGGGCGGTACGCCTCTCACAGCGGGTCGGCGCACTCGCGCTGGTGGTGTGCGCGGGCGCACGCCTGGCCTGGCGCGCCGTCGGGCACAGACGGGAAGGGACGGAGCGTGACCAACTCACGTAAGGGCGGCGGTCTGCTGGTCGCGGGGACGACCTCCGACGCGGGCAAGAGCGTCGTGACGGCGGGGATCTGCCGGTGGCTGGCCCGCAAGGGTGTGTCGGTGGCGCCGTTCAAGGCGCAGAACATGTCGCTGAACTCGTTCGTGACACTGGAGGGCGCGGAGATCGGGCGCGCGCAGGCCATGCAGGCAGCCGCCGCGCGCGTGGAGCCGACGGCGCTCATGAACCCCGTCCTGCTCAAACCCGGCAGCGACCGCAGCAGTCAGGTCGTACTGCTGGGCAAGCCGGTCGGGGAGTTGACCGCGAGTCGGTATTTCGGGAGGCCTGGGCCCGCGGCGAACCCGCGGTCGGACGCAGTGTCCCCCGAGAAGACGCAGTACGGCGGTAGGCAGGAGGAGTTGCTCGGGACCGTGGCGGCGTGCCTGGAGGAGCTGCGGGGCACGTATGACGCGGTGATCTGCGAGGGGGCCGGGAGCCCGGCCGAGATCAACCTGCGGCGCACCGACATCGTCAACATGGGCCTGGCGCGGGCCGCCGACCTGCCCGCCGTGGTGGTCGGGGACATCGACCGGGGCGGGGTCTTCGCGTCCTTCTTCGGTACGACGGCGCTGCTGGCGGCCGAGGACCAAGCGCTGGTCGCCGGCTATCTGGTCAACAAGTTCCGCGGCGATGTGGCGCTGCTGGAACCGGGGTTGGAGATGCTGCGCGGGCTGACGGGGCGGCCCACCTACGGTGTGCTGCCGTACGCGCACGGGCTGGGCATCGACGAGGAGGACGGCCTGCGGGTGTCTCTGAGGGGCACGGTGCGCGAGTCCGTGGTCGCGCCCCCGCACGGCGAGGATGTGCTGCGGGTGGCGGTGGCCGCGGTGCCGCTGATGTCGAACTTCACGGATGTGGACGCGCTCGCGGCCGAACCGGGCGTGGTGGTGCGGTTCGTGGACCGGCCCGAGGAGCTGGCCGACGCGGACCTGGTCGTGCTTCCGGGCACGCGCGGGACCGTGCGGGCCCTGGAGTGGCTGCGCGAGCGGGGTATCGCGGACGCGGTGGCGCGTCGGGCCGCCGAGGGCCGCCCGGTGCTGGGCGTCTGCGGCGGCTTCCAGGTGCTGGGCGAGCGCATCGAGGACGAGGTCGAGTCGCGCGCGGGCGCGGTCGACGGGCTGGGGCTGCTGCCCGTACGGGTGCGGTTCGCGGTGGAGAAGACCCTCGCGCGGCCGGTGGGCGAGGCCCTCGGGGAGCGCGTGTCGGGCTACGAGATCCACCACGGGGTGGCCCAGGTGACCGGTGGGGACGGGTTCATCTCCGATGGCGGGGGAAACGCGCTCGACGGGTGCCGGGTCGGGTCCGTGTGGGGCACCCACTGGCACGGGTCGCTGGAGAGCGACGGGTTCCGGCGGGCGTTCCTTCGGTGGGTCGCGGACGCGGCCGGGCGGCGGTTCGTACCGGCGCCCGGCATGTCCTTCGGTGTGCTGCGCGAGGAGCAGTTGGACCGGCTCGGCGACCTGATCGAGGAGCACGCGGACACGGGTGCGCTGCTGCGGCTGATCGAGGAAGGGGCCCCGGCCGGGCTGCCGTTCCTCCCGCCGGGTGCGCCGTGAGGGCTCCCGGGAGCCGTGAAGGGCGCCGTATGCCATGGACGACAAGGGGAGTTGGGAGCTCGTGAGCACTGTTCTGCTGCTGTCCACCGCCGACACGGACCTGCTGGCGGCGCGCGCCTCGGGCGCCTCCTACCGGATCGGCAACCCCGCGCGCGTGGACGCGGAGGAGGACCTGCCCGGGCTGCTGAACGGCGCGGACCTGGCCGTCGTACGGCTGCTCGGTGGCAAGCGGGCCTGGGAGGACGGGCTCGCCGCGCTGCGCGCCTCCGGGGTACCGACCGTGCTGCTGGGCGGCGAGTCGGTGCCGGACGCGGAGTTGATGGCCGAGTCGTCGGTGCCGGCCGGAGTGGTGGCGGAGGCGCTGCGCTATCTGGTCGAGGGCGGGCCGTCGAACCTCGCCGAGATGGCCCGGTTCCTTGCCGACACGGTCCTTATGAGCGGTGAGGGTTTCAAACCTCCGCAGGCCCTGCCGACGTACGGAGTCCACGCGCGGGGCGCGGAACAGGAGGGCGCGGAAGGGGAGCGCGCGCACGATCCGGCGCGCCCCACCGTGGCGGTGCTGTTCTACCGGGCGCACCACCTGTCGGGGAACACCGCATTCGTGGACGTGCTGTGCGACGCCGTGGAGGCCCGGGACGCCAACGCGCTGCCGGTGTACTGCGGTTCACTGCGTGGCGCCGAGCCGGGCCTGTACGAGCTGCTGGGGCGGGCCGACGCCATCGTGGCGACCGTGCTGGCGGCCGGGGGCACGCGCGCGAGCGACGCCTCGGCCGGGGGCGACGACGAGGCGTGGGACGTGGGAGCGCTCGCCGCGCTCGACGTGCCGGTCCTCCAGGGGCTGTGCCTGACCTCCTCGCGGGCCACGTGGGAGGAGTCGGACGCGGCGCTGTCGCCGCTGGACGCGGCCATGCAGGTCGCGATCCCGGAGTTCGACGGGCGGCTGGTCACGGTGCCGTTCTCCTTCAAGGAGACGGGGGAGGACGACGTGCCGGTCTATGTGGCCGATCCGGAGCGGGCGGCCCGGGTCGCGGGAATCGCCGTGCGCCACGCGGCACTTCGCCACCGGCCCAACGCGGGCAAGCGGATCGCGCTGGTCTTCACCGCCTACCCCACCAAGCACTCGCGGGTCGGCAACGCGGTCGGCCTGGACACCCCCGCCTCGGCGGTACGGGTGCTGGACGCGCTGCGGAACGCGGGGTACGCGGTGGACGGCTACCCGGACAACGGCGACGAGTTGATCCACCGGCTCATCGCCGCGGGCGGCCACGACGTCGAGTGGCTGACCGAGGAGCAGCTGGCCGCCGCCCCCGCGCGCGTGCCGCTGGCCGACTACCAGGAGTGGTTCGAGCGGCTCGACCCGGCGCTGCGCGAGGGCATGCTGGAGCACTGGGGCGAGCCGCCGGGCTCGCTGTACGTGGACGGCGAGGACATCGTGCTGGCCTCGCTGCGGTTCGGCGACGTCGTGGTGATGATCCAGCCGCCGCGCGGCTTCGGCGAGAACCCGATCGCGATCTACCACGACCCGGACCTGCCGCCGTCCCACCACTACCTGGCGGCCTACCGCTGGCTGGAGCACACCTTCCGCGCGGACGCGATCGTGCACATGGGCAAGCACGGCACCATGGAGTGGCTGCCCGGCAAGGGCCTGGGCCTGTCGGGCGGCTGCGCCCCGGACGCGGTGCTGGGCGAGCTGCCGCTGGTCTACCCGTTCATCGTCAACGACCCGGGTGAGGGCACCCAGGCCAAGCGCCGCGGCCACGCCACGGTCGTCGACCACCTCGTACCGCCGATGGCGCGCGCGGACACCTATGGCGACCTCGCCAAGCTGGAGCAACTGCTGGACGAGTACGCGCTGGTGAGCGATCTCGACCCGGCCAAGGCGCCGGCCGTACGAGCGCAGATCTGGACCCTGGTCAAGGCGGCCGAGCTCCACCACGACCTGCAGGTGGACGAGCAGCCGGACGACGAGGAGTTCGACGAGTTCGTCATGCACATCGACGGCTATCTGTGCGAGATCAAGGACGTGCAGATCAGGGACGGGCTGCATGTCCTGGGCGGCGGTCCGGCCGGTGAGGCGCGGGTGAACCTGGTGCTGGCCGTGCTGCGAGCCTCCCAGGTGTGGGGCGGCCGGGCGGAGGCCCTGCCGGGGCTGCGGGCGTCCCTGGCGGGCCGTTTCGGGCTGGTGGAGAAGGAGTTGCTGGCAGAGCCTGGACTGCCCGTGAAGGTGCCGGTCGAGCTGACGGAGCTCGTCGAGGGCCCTTCCCGTACGGGGGCCGACGCGATCGACCTGCTGGAGCGGCTGTGCCGGCGGCTCGCGGAGTCCCTGGAGGACCGGGGGTGGGACGCGGAGGCCGTTCCCGGGACAGTGTCCGAGGTCCTGGGCGACGCCGAACTCCCCGAGGTGGTAGCCGTGTTGCAGTTCGCGTGCCGCGAGGTCGTACCGCGGCTGGCCCGGACGACGGACGAGATCGGGAACGTGCTGCACGCCCTGGGCGGCGGCTATGTTCCGGCCGGTCCCTCGGGATCCCCGACACGGGGGCTCGTGAACGTTCTGCCGACCGGCCGCAACTTCTATTCGGTCGACCCGAAGGCGATCCCGTCCCGGCTGTCCTGGGAGGTGGGACAGGCGCTCGCGGACTCGCTGCTGGCGCGCCATCGGGCGGACACGGGCGCGTACCCGAAGTCGGTCGGGCTGACGGTCTGGGGCACCTCCGCCATGCGGACCCAGGGCGACGACATCGCGGAGATCCTGGCCCTGTTGGGCTGCCGCCCGGTGTGGGACGACGCCTCCCGGAGGGTGACCGGATTCGAGATCCTGCCCCTTGAGGAGCTGGGCCGACCGCGCGTCGACGTCACGGTCCGGATCTCCGGCTTCTTCAGGGATGCCTTCCCGCACGTCGTCGGGCTGATGGACGACGCGGTGCGGGCGGTGGCCGAGCTGGACGAGCCCGCCGACGCCAACTACGTACGGGCGCACGTGGACGAGGACACCGCCCACCACGGCGACCGGCGCCGGGCCACCGCCCGGATCTTCGGGTCGAAGCCGGGCGCCTATGGGGCGGGCCTGCTGCCGCTGATCGACGCCAGGAACTGGCGCAGCGACGCCGACCTGGCCGAGGTGTACGCGGTGTGGGGCGGCTACGCGTACGGGCGCGGGCTTGACGGCCGCCAGGCGCGGGGTGACATGGAAGCGGCTTTCCGCCGGATCCAGGTCGCGGCGAAGAACGTGGACACCAGGGAACACGACGCTTTCGACGCCGACGACTACTTCCAGTACCACGGCGGCATGGTCGCCATGGTGCGGCATCTGACGGGCGGTTCGCCCGAGGCCTATGTGGGTGACTCGGCCGTTCCGGACCAGGTGCGGACCCGGACCCTGGGCGAGGAGACGCACCGCGTCTTCCGGGCGCGGGTGGTCAACCCGCGCTGGATGGCGGCGATGCGGCGGCACGGCTACAAGGGCGCGTTCGAGATGGCCGCGACCGTGGACTACCTCTTCGGGTACGACGCAACCGCGGGCGTGGTCGACGACTGGATGTACGAGAAGTTGTCGGCAGAGTACGTCTTCGACGCGACCAATCGCGAGTTCATGCAGCGCTCCAACCCGTGGGCGCTCCGCGGAATCACCGAGCGGCTGCTCGAAGCGGCGGAGCGCGGCCTGTGGCAGAGCCCGGAGCCGGACACACTCGACCGGCTCCGCGAGACCTACCTCGCCCTGGAGGGCGACCTCGAGGAGGGCGGCGCGTGACCTGTGAGGGCACCCCCGTGTGCGCGGGGACGAAGCGGAGGAGGGCTTCACTCCTGAGAAGCGGGAGGAGCCGTCCCCACACGCGCGGGGCTCATGCCGCGACGCCGGCGCAGGTGTCGGCCACCGGCGTTGTTCCCGTACCGCTTTCACCCGCAGGAGGTACCAGCTCATGAGCAGCGCCGTCCCGAACTATCCCTTCACCGCGATCGTCGGCATGGACGACCTGCGGCTCGGGCTGCTGCTGAACGCGGTGTCCCCGGCCGTGGGCGGGGTGCTGGTGCGCGGCGAGAAGGGCACGGCCAAGTCGACCGCCGTGCGGGCGCTGGCGACGCTGATGCCGCCGGTGGAGGTCGTGCCGGGGTGCCGGTTCTCGTGCGACCCCGCGGCGCCCGACCCGGCGTGCCCGGACGGGCCGCACGAGCCCGGGCCGGGCGCGGCCCGCCCGGCGCGCATGGTCGAACTGCCCGTCGGCGCCTCGGAGGACCGGCTCGCCGGGGCGCTGGACATCGAACGGGCGTTGTCGGAGGGCAGGAAGGCGTTCGAGCCGGGGCTGCTGGCCGACGCGCACCGCGGCCTGCTGTACGTGGACGAGGTCAACCTCCTCCACGACCACCTGGTGGACCTGCTGCTGGACGCGGCCGCGATGGGTGCCTCGTACGTCGAGCGCGAGGGTGTCTCCGTACGGCATGCCTCCCGGTTCCTGCTCGTGGGCACGATGAACCCCGAAGAGGGCGAGCTGCGGCCGCAGTTGCTCGACCGGTTCGGGCTGACGGTGGAGGTCGCGGCCTCGCGCGAGCCGGACGCGCGCGTGGAGGTGGTCCGGCGGCGGCTCGCCTACGACGAGGACCCGGCGGCGTTCGCCGCCCGCTGGGCGGGCGAGGAGCGGGCTCTGCGCGAGCGCATCGCGGCGGCGCGGAAGCTGCTGCCGTCGGTGCGGCTGGGGGACGGGGCGCTGCGCCAGATCGCGGCGGTGTGCGCGGCGTTCGAGGTGGACGGGATGCGCGCGGACCTCGTGACGGCGCGGGCGGCGCGGGCGCTGGCGGCCTGGGCGGGGCGTACGGAGGTGCTGGCGGAGGACGTGCGGCAGGCGGCGCTGCTGGCACTGCCGCACCGGCGGCGGCGCAATCCGTTCGACGCTCCGGGGCTGGACGAGGACAAGCTGGACGAGACGCTGCAGGAGTTCGGCGGCGGGGACGACGAACCGGATCCGGACCCTGGGCCGGGCGACGGCGGCTCTGACGATCCGGATGGCCGTGGCCCTGACGACCCTGGTGGCGGTGGGCAGCCGACGGGGGACGACTCGTCCCCGCCTGAGGCGGCGCCGCAGTCCGGGGATGGGGCGGACTCCCAGGTTCCGGACCAGCGGCCCGCCGGAGACGGCGAGGACGGCGGGACCGGGGGTGGTGGAGGCGGCGAGCGGTCCGCGGTCGGGGCGGCCGAGCCCTACCGGACGCGGATGCTCAGCGTGCCCGGGCTGGGGGACGGCGCTGCCGGGCGGCGCTCGCGCGCGCGTACCGCGCACGGCCGCACCACGGGCGCCCGCAAGCCCCAAGGTGCCCTGACCGGACTGCACTTGGCGGCGACCGTCCGGGCGGCGGCCCCGCACCAGCACGTGCGCGGGCGTACTGGCCCCGGGCTCGTCGTGCGCCGCGACGACCTGCGGGAGGCGGTCCGCGAGGGCCGCGAGGGCAACCTGGTGCTGTTCGTCGTGGACGCCTCGGGCTCGATGGCTGCCCGGCAGCGGATGAGCGCCGTCAAGGGCGCGGTGCTGTCGCTGCTCCTGGACGCCTACCAGCGCCGCGACAAGGTCGGCCTGGTCACCTTCCGCGGCAGGTCCGCCGAGCTCGCGCTGCCGCCGACCTCGTCCGTGGACGCGGCGGCGGCCCGCCTGGAGTCGCTGCCGACGGGCGGCAGGACGCCTTTGGCCGCCGGGCTGCTGAAGGCGCACGAGGTGCTGCGGATCGAGCGGCTCCGCGACCCCGCCCGGCGGCCGCTGCTGGTCGTGGTGACGGACGGGCGGGCGACGGGCGGCGCGGAGCCGGTGGCCACGGCGGCGCGCTCGGCGCGGCTGCTGGCGGCCTGCGGAACGGCGTCGGTGGTCGTGGACTGCGAGGCGGGGCCGGTGCGACTGGGCCTCGCGGGGTCACTCGCCCGCGAACTGGGCGGAACAGTCGTGACGTTGGACGAACTGCGCGCGGACAGCGTCGCCGAGCTGGTACGCGGCGTGGCGGGCACGCGGGAGACGGGACGGGGCATGCGGGGTGCGCGGGGCAAGCAGAAGGCTCGGGCGACGACGAGGGGGGCCGCGTAGTGCCGCAGGGGAAGCCGAGTGTCGTGCCGGACGACGGACTGACGACGCGTCAGCGGCGGAACCGGCCGCTGGTCATCGTCCACACCGGCGTCGGCAAGGGGAAGTCGACGGCCGCGTTCGGGCTCGCGCTCCGGGCTTGGAACCAGAACTGGCCGGTCGGTGTATTTCAGTTTGTGAAGTCGGCGAAGTGGCGGGTCGGCGAGGAGCGCGCGCTGCGCGTCCTGGGCGACTCGGGCGAAGGGGGAAGCGTGACATGGCACAAGATGGGCGAGGGCTGGTCCTGGGTGCAGCGCGGCATCGAGTCGAGCGAGGAGGCCGCGAGGGAAGGCTGGGCGCAGGTCAAGCGGGACCTGCGGGCGGAGACATACCGGCTCTACGTACTGGACGAGTTCGCGTATCCGATGCACTGGGGCTGGGTGGACACCGACGAGGTCGTGTCGGTGCTGCGCGACCGCCCGGGCACTCAGCACGTCGTCATCACGGGCCGCAACGCCCCGGAGAAGCTGGTCGGAGCGGCTGATCTGGTCACCGACATGTCCAAGGTCAAACACCCGATGGACGCGGGACAGAAGGGCCAGAAGGGCATCGAGTGGTGAGCGCGGGCTCTGCCGTTCCACGGCTGGTGATCGCGGCTCCGGCCTCCGGCAGCGGCAAGACCACGGTGGCCACGGGCCTGATGGCGGCCTTCACCGGACGCGGGCTGGGGGTGTCCGCGCACAAGGTGGGCCCGGACTACATCGACCCGGGCTACCACGCGCTGGCGACGGGCCGCCCGGGCCGCAACCTGGACGCGTACCTGTGCGGCCCGGAGTTGCTGGGCCCGCTCTTCCTGCACGGCGCGGCGGGGGCGGACCTGGCCGTGGTCGAGGGGGTGATGGGCCTGTACGACGGCGCGGCGGGCGAGGGCGAGTTGGCCTCGACGGCGCAGGTGGCGAAGGTGCTGCGGGCTCCGGTGGTACTGGTCGTGGACGCCTCGGCGCAGTCGCGGTCGGTGGGGGCCCTGGTGCACGGCTTCGCCTCCTGGGACCCGGAGGTGCGCGTCGGCGGCGTCATCTTGAACAAGGTCGCCTCGGACCGGCACGAGGCGCTGCTGCGCTCGGCGCTGGAGGAGTCGGGCGTGCCGGTCCTGGGCGCCCTGCGCCGCACCGATCGGCTCCGTACGCCCTCCCGGCACCTGGGCCTGGTCCCGGCGGCGGAACGGCGCCGGGAGGCAGCCGAGTCGGTGGCGGCGTCGGCCGAACAGGTCGCCGCGGGCTGCGACTTGGCGGCAATCCTGGCCGTGGCCCGCGGCGCGCCACCGCTGAGCGACGCGGCGTGGGACCCGTACGGCTCGTGGGCGGAGGTTCCACCGCGCGCGTCCCGCCCGGTCGTGGCTGTGGCCGGGGGCCCGGCGTTCACCTTCTCCTACGCGGAGCATGCGGAACTCCTGGCGGCGGCGGGCGCGGAGGTCGCCACCTTCGATCCGCTCCGGGACGAGCAACTGCCGGAGGGTACGGCGGGTCTGGTCATCGGCGGTGGCTTCCCGGAGGTCTACGCCCCGGACCTCTCGGCCAACGAGCCGCTCCGCGAGGCGGTGGCGGAGCTCGCCGCGTCGGGGGCGCCCGTGGCGGCCGAGTGCGCGGGGCTGCTGTACCTGTCCCGCTCGTTGGACGGCCGCCCCATGTGCGGTGTGCTGGATGCGGAGGCCCGGATGTCCGACCGCCTCACCCTGGGCTACCGCGAGGCCGTCGCAGTCTCGGACAGCTGCCTGGCCACGGCCGGAACGCGGCTGCGCGGCCACGAGTTCCACCGCACGGTGGCCGAGCCGGGCGCGGGGGCCGGTGGCGCCGGACAGGCCGGCCCCGCCTGGGGGCTGCGGCAGCCGTCGCCGCACGTGGAGGGGTTCGTACGGGACGGTGTCCACGCCTCGTATCTGCATACGCACTGGGCCGCGTCACCGGCCATGGCCCGAAGGTTCGTCGAAAGGGCAGGATCATGCAGCGTCCGCAGACCGCTCGCCGGTTGATCGGGGTCGGGGTGGGCCCCGGCGACCCGGAGCTGGTAACCGTCAAGGGGGTCAACGCCCTGCGGGACGCCGGCGCCGTTGTGGTGCCCGTCATGGAGGACGGCGGCACCGGGCGGGCCGAGGCGACCGTGCTGCACTACGTCGACCCGGCGAGGGTGGTGCGGGTGGTCTTCGCGCTCAACGAGCGCGGCGACCGCGCGCGGCGCGAGGCCGCGTGGGACGCGGCGGGCGCCGGTGTGGCCGAACTGCTGCGCGCGCACGGCGCGGTGGCGTTCGCGACGATCGGCGACCCCAACGTGTACTCGACGTTCACGTATCTCGCCCAGACCGTCGGGGAGTTGGTCCCGGACCTGGTGGTGGAGACCGTGCCCGGCGTCACGGCGATGCAGGACCTCGCCGCGCGCAGCGGGGCGGTGCTCACCGAGGGAACGGAGCCGCTGACGCTGGTGCCGGTGACCGCCGGTCCGGCCGTCCTCAAGGAGGCGCTCGAAGGGCCGGGGACGGTGGTGGCGTACAAGTTCGGGCGGCTGGCCGGCGAGGTGGCGACGGCGCTGCGCGAGACGGGCCGTACGGAGGGCGCGGTGTGGGGTTCGGCGCTGGGGCTCCCCGGGGAGTCGATCCGGCCCGCGGCTGAGCTGGAGCCGGGCCCGCTGCCGTATCTGTCCACGCTCATCGCACCCGCCCGGCGGGACGGCGGCCGAGGAGGAAAGCTGTGACAGCGCGACAGGGCGGTACGCGGAGCGCGACCGCGGGCAGGGTGACGTTCGTCGGCGCGGGGCCGGGCGCGGCGGACCTCCTGACCTTCCGGGCGGCCCGCGCCATCGCGGAGGCGGACGTGGTGATCTGGGCGGCCAGCCTGGTCCAGGCGGAGGTCCTGGAGCACGCGCGCGAGGGGGCGGAAGTCCTGGACTCCGCGGCCATGTCCCTGGAGGACGTGCTGGTCGTCTACGAGCGCGCGGTGCGCGACGGGCTGCGGGTCGCGCGCGTGCACTCCGGCGACCCGGCGCTGTGGGGCGGCACGCAGGAACAGGTCGACCGCTGCGCGGAGTTGGGCCTTGAGGTCGAGATCGTGCCGGGCGTCTCCGCGTTCTCGGCGGTCGCGGCCATCGCGGGTCGGGAGCTGACGATTCCCGAAGTGGCCCAGTCGGTGATCCTCACCCGGCTCGGCGGCGGCAAGACGCCGATGCCGCCGGGCGAGGAGGTGCGGGAGTTCGCCCGGCACGGCACGACGATGGCGGTGTTCCTGTCGGCCGCCCGCTCCGGGCAGTTGGCGGTGGAGCTGCTGGAGGGCGGCTACCCGACGAGCACTCCCGTGGTCATCGCGTACCAGGCGACCTGGCCGGAGGAGCTGGTGCTGCGCTGCACGGTCGGGACGCTGGAGGAGACGGTCAAGGCTCACAAGCTCTGGAAGCACACACTGTTCCTGGTGGGCCCGGCGCTGACCGCCTCCGGCACGCGCTCACACCTCTACCACCCGGGCCACTTCCACGGCCACCGCCGCGCGGACCCGGCTTCCCGCCGGGCCCTCCGGGCCGCCGCCGCGCCCCAGGGCGGGCCGTCGTGATCACCGTCCTCGGTACGGGCACGGGCGCGCCCCTCGGCCGGCACGCGCGCGTGGCGCTCGCCTCGGCCGGGCTCGTCGTGGGCGCCCGGCGCCACCTGGACGCGGCCGAACTCCCGCCGCGGGCCGAGCGCGTGGTGCTGGGCCCGCTGGCTCCCGCGCTGGACCGGATCGGGAACCATCTGGCTGGAATCGGGAACCGTCCCCCCGAAGGGGAGGGTTCCGGCGGTGGCTCCGGCGAGGGCGTCGTGGTGCTGGCGTCCGGGGACCCCGGGTTCTTCGGGATGGTGCGGGCGCTGGCCGAGCGGTTCGGCGCCGCGGCCCTGGAGGTGGCGCCCGCGGTGCCGTCGGTCGCCGTGGCCTTCGCGCGCGTGGGCCTGCCGTGGGACGACGCGGTGGTGGTCAGCGCGCACGGGCGCGACCTGCGGACGGCCGTCAATGTGTGCCGCGCGCACCCCAAGGCCGCCGTGCTGACCGGTCCCGGTGCGGGACCGGCCGAACTGGGCGCCGCACTGGCGCGGGCGGGCACGGAGCGGACGCTCGTCGTGGCCTCCGCGCTGGGCGAACCGGGCGGCGAGCGGGTCGAACGCCTCTCCCCCGCCGAGGCCGCGGCCCGCGACTGGCGCGGCGCCGTGAGCATCGTGCTGTGCCTGGACGGGACGCGGGCCCTCTCCCCCGCCCTGCGCACCGTGGCGGGTCCTCGCCCCGGACCGGGCCAATGGGCGCTGCCCGAGGGGGAGTTCGAGCACCGGGACTCGCTCATCACGAAGTACGAGGTGCGGGCGCTCGCCCTGGCACGGCTCGGCCCGGGCGTCGGGGACCTGGTGTGGGACGTCGGCGCGGGTTCGGGCTCGGTGGCCGTGGAGTGCGCCCGCTTGGGCGCCGCGGCCGTCGCCGTGGAGAAGACCGCGGACGGCGTGGCGCGGATCCGCGCGAACGCCGCCGCGCACGGCGTGGACGTGCAGGCCGTGCACGGGTCCGCCCCGGCCGCTCTCGACCGACTGCCCGATCCCGACGGCGTGTTCGTGGGCGGTGGCGGCGCCGGACTGCCCGCGATCGTGGCGGAGTGCGCGCGCCGGGCACGGCGCGGCGTCGTTGTCACGCTCGCCGCGCTGGACCGGGTCCCCGCGGTGCGGGCCGCGCTGGCGGGCGCCGGACTGCTCCCCGACGGCGTCCTGCTCCAGTCCTCCCGCCTCGCGCCCCTGCCGGGCGAGGTGACCCGGCTCGCGGCGGCCAACCCGGTCTTCGTGCTGTGGGGCACCCGCGCGCCCGGGGCCCGGGCGCGCACCCCCACGGGCCCGAACCCACCGGGCTCCGCGACCGTCGCCGCGGGCTCCCCGCGCGCGGTGACCGACCCCGAAGCGGCCGACCCCGAAGCGCCCGGCTTCGAAACGGCCGACCCCGAAACGGCCGCGCCCGTCCAGGACACCCCTGCCGAAGGAGCACCACAGTGATCGGCCTGATCTCCGCCACCGCGGCCGGGACCGCCGCGCGCGACCGGCTGGCCGCCGCGTGGCCCCACCGGACGCGCGTCTACGAGGGCTGGGCGCCGGAAGCGCTGCGCCAAGCCTTCGGTGAGTGCGAGCAGTTGGTGTGCTTCCTCGCCACGGGCGCGGTCGTACGGCTGGTGGCCCCACTGCTCGCCGACAAGGCGGCGGACCCCGGGATCGTCTGCGTGGACGAGGCGGGGCGGCACGCGGTGGCCCTGCTGGGCGGGCACGCCGGCGGGGCGAACGCGCTCGCGCAGGAGGTCGCCGACCTGACGCCCGGCTGCCGACCGGTGGTCACCACGGCCACCGACGCGGCCGGGATCCCCGGCCTGGACACGCTGGGCTGGCCGGTCGAGGGCGCGGTCGCCACCGTGACCCGGGCGATCCTCGACGGCGCCCCCGTCACCCTCCGCGCGGACGCGCCCTGGCCGCTGCCCGCCCTGCCGCCGAACGTCCGCGCCGAGTCTGCGGACTCCGGGGCGAGCGCGGACGCCGCTCCGAACGGCGCCGCGTCCAACCCGGCGGCGCCCGGACCGGGTTCGCCCGGCCGGCCGGGCGAACCCCGCGGGGACGGTCCTGCCGTCGCGGCCGCCCGGCATGTACGAGAGGGCAGTGGGCGAACCGAACCCGGAGCTGCTGTCGAGGATTCATCCTCGCCCGCGGGTCCCGCCTCGACGCACGCGCTCCGGGTCACCGACCGGGTCATCCCGCCGGATCGGAGCAGCGTCGTGCTGCGCCCGCCGTCCCTCGTCGTCGGAGTGGGCGCCGGCCGCGGAGTCGGGGCAGACGAGGTGCTGGAACTCGTCCGGGACACGCTCGAGGAGGCCCGGCTGTCCCCGGGCAGCATCGGGCAGTTGGCCACGGTCGACGCCAAGGCGGACGAGCCCGGCATCGTCGAGGCGGCGCGGCGGCTCGGCGTCCCGCTGCGGACGTATACCGCGGACGCGCTCGCCGGGGTCGAGGTGCCCAACCCCTCCCCCGCGCCGCTCCGCGCCGTCGGCACGCCGAGCGTGGCCGAGGCCGCCGCGCTGCTCGCGGCGGGCGAACAGGCCGAACTCCTCGTGCCCAAGCGGAAGTCGGCCCCCGAAGGCCGCCCCGCGATGGCCACCGCCGCCGTCGCCCGCCGCCGCCCGCGCGGCCGGCTCGCCCTCGTCGGGCTCGGCCCCGGCGCCCGGGACCTACTCACGCCGCGGGCCCGCGAAGAGCTGCGGCGGGCCTCGACGGTCGTCGGCCTCGACCAGTACGTGGACCAGATCCGCGATCTGCTGCGCCCCGGGACCCGCGTCCTGGAGTCGGGGCTCGGCGCGGAGGAGGAGCGCGCCCGCACGGCGGTCGCCGAGGCGCGCGCCGGGCGCGCGGTGGCGCTCATCGGCAGCGGCGACGCGGGCGTGTACGCGATGGCCTCGCCCGCGCTCGCGGAAGCGTCCGACGACATCGACGTCGTGGGCGTGCCGGGCGTGACGGCGGCGCTCGCCGCGGCCGCCGTGCTGGGCGCCCCGCTCGGCCACGACCACGTGTCGATCAGCCTGTCCGACCTGCACACGCCGTGGGAAGCCATCGAGCGGCGGGTGCGGGCCGCGGCGGAAGCCGGGCTCGTGGTGACGTTCTACAACCCGCGCAGCCGCGGCCGGGACTGGCAACTGCCCAAGGCGCTGGGCCTCCTGGCAGAGCACCGGGAGCCGGCCACGCCGGTCGGCGTCGTACGGAACGCGTCCCGCCCGGACGAGAGCAGCCGGCTCACGACCCTGGCCGAACTGGACCCGGCCACGGTCGACATGATGACCGTCGTGGTCGTCGGCAACCCCGCGACCCGCGCCGTGGCGGGCCGGATGGTGACCCCGCGCGGCTACCGGTGGCAGTCGTGAAGCCCGTACGCCCGCGCCCCAGCGGCGCCCCCTCCGGAGGAGACCCGGCCCCCATGACACCGCCCGGCACCAGCCGCCCCCGAACCATCGGCCCTCGAACCGCCGGTCCCCGCACCGTCCACCCCATCGAGGAGGAGTCGTTCCGCATCCTGCGGGCCCGGCTCGACACCGGCGGCTTCCCGCCGCTCACGCGGGCCGTCGTCGAGCGCGTCATCCACTCCAGCGCCGACCTCGCGTACGCCACGGACCTGGTCTGCGACGAGCCGGCCCTGGAAGCCGCGCACGCGGCGCTGCACGCCGGCGCCCCGGTCGTGGCCGACGTCGAGATGGTGGCGGCGGGCATCACCGCCCGCGAGGCGGTGTGCCGGGTGCGCGAGGCCGAGTCGGGCCCCGGGCTGACCCGTTCGGCACACGCGGTGCGCCTGGCGTACGGGGAGGTGGGGCCCGGCGCGGTCTGGGTGATCGGCTGCGCGCCCACCGCGCTGGCGGAGTTGCTCGTGCTCGGCGCGGAACCGGCCCTGGTCATCGGCCTCCCGGTGGGGTTCGTGGGGGCCGCGGAGAGCAAGGCGGCCCTGCGTGCGAGCGGACTTCCCGCCGTCAGTAACGTCTCCGAGAAGGGGGGTTCCGCGGTCGCCGCGGCCGCCCTCAACGCGCTGCTCTACACCCCTCCGGGCACGCTCGCGCGCCCTCCGCGCACCGCCCCGAACACCACCTCCACCCGCACCACCGAGGAGAACCCGTGACCACCCCGCCCGCGCTGCTGATCGCCGGCCACGGAACCCGCGACGAAGAGGGCGCCGAGGCCTTCCGCGACTTCGTACGCGAGTTGGGCCGGCGCAAACCCGGCCTGACCGTCGCCGGGGGGTTCATCGAGCTGTCCCCGCCGCCGCTCGCGGACGCGGTGGCCGAGCTGGTCGGGCGCGGGGCGGACCGCTTCGCGGCCGTGCCGCTGATGCTGGTCTCGGCCGGGCACGCCAAGGGGGACATCCCAGCCGCCCTGGCCCGGGAGAAGGAGCGCCATCCCGGTATCACGTACAGCTACGGCCGCCCGCTCGGCCCGCACCCGAACCTGCTGAAGGTCCTGGAGCGGCGGTTGGACGAGGCGCTGGGCGAGGGGGCGCGCACGCCCTCGGACCGGGCGGACACCACCGTGCTGCTGGTGGGCCGCGGTTCGACCGACCCGGACGCCAACGCCGAGGTCCACAAGGCGGCCCGGCTGCTGTGGGAGGGGCGCGGCTACGCGGGCGTGGAAACTGCGTTCGTGTCGCTGGCCGCGCCCGACGTGCCGTCCGGACTCGACCGCTGCCTGAGGCTGGGCGCGCGCCGCATCGTGGTGCTGCCGTACTTCCTGTTCACCGGCATCCTGCCGGAGCGGGTGCGGATGCAGACGGAGGGCTGGGCGTCCGCGCACCCCGAGGTCGAGGTCGCGTCGGCCGACGTCATCGGCCCCGCCGAGGAGTTGGTGGAGCTGGTGCTGGAGCGCTACCGCGAGGCGGTCCAGGGCGATCTGCGGATGAACTGCGACTCCTGTGTGTACCGGATCGCACTGCCCGGCTTCGAGGGCAAGGTGGGCCTGCCTCAGCAGCCGCACCACCACCCCGACGACCCTTCCGGCGAGGGCCACCACCATCACCACCACGGTGGCCGTGCCCACGCCCACTGAGGGCCCGCAGGAGGACTCTGTGGAGGACCTGCGCCACCACGGCGACGCCGAAGTGCGGGACGCCGGCGCCGGGTTGACCGATCTCGCGGTCAACGTCCGGGCCGGCACGCCGCCCGCCTGGCTGAAGGAGCGGATCGCCGCGTCCCTGGACGGGCTCGCCGCCTACCCGGACCCGCGCCCGGCGCGCCGGGCCGTGGCCGCGCGGCACGGACTGCCGGTGGACCACGTGCTGTTGACGGCCGGGGCGGCCGAGGCGTTCGTACTGGTGGCGCGGGCCTTCGCGGCCCGCCGTCCGGTCGTCGTCCACCCGCAGTTCACGGAGCCGGAGGCGGCGCTACGGGATGCGGGCCACCGGGTGGAACGGGTGCTGCTGCGGGAGCGGGAGGGCTTCCGGCTGGCGCCGGAGGCGGTGCCCGAGGACGCCGATCTGGTGGTGGTCGGCAACCCGACCAACCCGACGTCGGTGCTGCACCCGGCGGGCGTCCTCGGCGCGTTGGCCCGGCCGGGGCGGGTGCTCGTCGTGGACGAGGCCTTCATGGACGCGGTGCCGGGCGAGCGCGCGTCGCTCGCCGCGCGCGCCGGTGAACTGCCGGGCCTGGTGGTGCTGCGCAGCCTCACCAAGACCTGGGGGCTGGCGGGGCTGCGGATCGGTTACGTGCTGGCCGCGCCGGAGTCGATCGCGGCGCTGGCGCGGGCCCAGCCGCTGTGGCCCGTCTCCGCCCCCGCCCTCGCGGCGGCGGAGGGGTGCAGTGCGCCCGCGGCGCTCGCGGAGGCCGAGCACGCGGCCCGCCGCATCGCGGCGGATCGGGCACATCTGCTCACCCGGCTGGGCGAGTTGGAGCGGGTGCGGGTCTGCGAGCCAGCGGAAGGGCCGTTCGTGCTGGTACGCCTGCCGGACGCCGCCGCCGTACGGGAGCGGCTGCGCGGGCGCGGCTTCGCGGTCCGCCGCGGCGACACCTTCCCGGGCCTGGGCCCGGACTGGCTCCGCATCGCCGTACGCGACCCCGAAACCACAGACCGCTTCACCGAGGCCCTGGCCAAGTCCCTCACGGAGACCTGACCAGGGCGGGTCGGCCTGCGGCCCGTTTCCCCGTGACAGCGGCACAGCCCGGCACTGCCGAGCTACGCCGCCGCGGTCTTTACGCGGACGGTCTCGCGCCGACGCGGTCTCGCGCCGTCGCGGCGGAGGAATGCTCCACCGCGACGGCGAGAAGTCCCGCGGCGCGGACCGGCGATGCCGGACCAACCGCAAGCAACGCGGAACCCGGGTTGCTCAGCCCTCGGAGCGGGCGGCCCGGCGCTTGCGCGCCAGCAGCATCGCGCCGCCGCCCGCGGCGATCAGGGCAGCGGCCCCGCCCGCGATGTACGGGGTGGCGGAGCTGCCGCCGGTCTCGGCGAGGTTCCCGTCCTCGCCCTGCGGCTGGGTGCCGGGCTCCTCGGGCTCGCCCGACTGCGGCGGCTGCTCGTCCTCGGCCGGGGCCGGGGTCTCGCAGTTGGCCTCGGCGAGCTTGACGCGGCCGTCGACCTTGGCGACGCCCGCCTTCAGCGGGTCGACGGACACGTTGAGTTCGAGCGCGGTGGCGGCCGCGGTCCTGTCCGTGGTCGCCTTCTGCGACAGGTCGAGCTGCACCAGGCCGACGCCCGGCACCTCGACCTTGGTCGTGCCGCCCGCGGTGAGCGTGGTCTTCTTGCCGAGCACGGTGACGCTGCCGAGGACGTTCGACTCCGCGACCGGCTTCTTGCCCACCTCGCAGGTCGCCTTCGAGGTGACCTGCTCCACCTCGATCAGCGACAGCAGCGGCAGGCCCGGGACGTGGACCCTGGCCTTGACGAGGTTCGAGTACCCCTCCGCCTTCTGCTTGTCGACGGTGGCGCGCGCCGTGGCCACGTCGGCGGCCAGGACGTTGACCGGCTTGCCGCCCTCGACGCCGTCGAGCGTGACGCTGAGGGTCTTCTCCTCAGCGCTCTTGGGCGCGTTGACCTCGTTGAGGGAGACGTTCAGCGGAAGCTTGGCGGCCCCGTTGAGCAGTTCGACGTTCAGACCGGCGCGGAGCACGGCCGCACCGGCCTTTCCTTCGCCACTGCCCCCGGCGGCGTGCGCGGGCACGGCGCCGAGCAGGACCGCGGGACCCGCAGTCAGGACGGTGGCGGTCAGCACGGCCGCGGCACGGCGCGCGGGCATGCTGAAGACAGAGCTGTTCACTGTTGGAAAAACCCCCACAAGAGACATGGAGCCGCCCAGCGCCGCCCATCGAGGGGCATCAAGGGCGTTGGCGACTTCGGTGACCGTAATACTTACGGCACCGAGGGTGAACGAACAAACACTGGGCGCTAGTTCACTCGAAAGGGTGGTTTCCGCGCCAGTTTTCGATTCTCGGGACACACGCGTTCCCGCTCGTCACCCGAGTAACACCCTATCGAGGTAAGGGACTTGGGAGCGAAGTGGAGTACAACGATCCGGTACGCCAGGCGTAACGGTTCGTCAACTCGCCCACGAGTCACCGGCCTTCGCCATCAAGACCTGACCTCGCGACCCGAACCTCCCGCCCCGAACCGCGCGACGC
>NZ_LIQY01000211.1 GCF_001418495.1 Streptomyces pathocidini
GACGGCCACACCCGCCCGGCCGCAACCGCCGGCGGGGCCCGGGGGCGTACGGACGGCGGGTGGCAGGAGGCGGGCCGCGGTGCCGACACCCACGAGGGCATCCCCCGCCCCGCCTTGGGTGACGAACGAGCCGCTTCGGCCGCCGACGGCCCGAACCGGCCCCGGACGGGCAGCGGTTCAGACAACCCACCGCCCCGGGCAGGAGCCGCTTCCGGCGGGTCGGACGGCCCGGCCGGACCCGATGATGCCACCGCGCCCCATCGCCCCACCCGTCGCGCCCGTGGCATAGGAGCCTGGGCCCGGCGGCTCACCGGAGGGCGAGGCGACACCCCGGAAGGGCTCCAGGACGGCGGGGACGCGCGCGTGGGGCAGGGCGCGGCGGGGAGAGCTCCCGGCCGAACGCCCGGCTCCGGCGGGGTCGTTCACGAGCGGTGGCCCGATCCGGCCGAGGTGCTGCTGACCGCGCTCGGCCCCGGGCCCCGGCTGTGGGAGCGCGGGCCCGGGCACCCGGACGCCTTCACGGTGCGGCTCGGCACCGCGGACCGGCCCGGCGCACCGGCCACGCCCGTGACCGTAGGCCTGCGCGAGACCGGTTCGCTCGGGCTCGCCGGGCCGCGGGCCCGGCTGTCCGGGCTCGCCCGGTCGGTGGTCGCGCAGCTGGCCGCGCTGCACTCCCCCGCCGACCTGGAGATCGTCCTGATCAGCACGGACCGGGCGCGCCCGCAGGCCGAGCGGCTGGCCGAGTGGTCCTGGCTCGGCTGGCTGCCGCAGCTGCGGCCCGCGCACGGCCAGGACTGCCGGCTGCTGCTGGCCTACGACCGGGAGCAGGCCACGGCCCGTACGGCCGAGCTCGTACGGCGGCTGGACGACGGGCCGTTGGGGGCCGGCTGGGTCACCGCGGACCGCGCGGCGGTCGCCGCCGAGGCGGCCCGCTACGAGGGCCCGCGCACGCTGGTGATCGTCGACGGCGACCCCGGCTCGGCCGCCCTGCGCGGTACGGCGGCGCGGCTGGCGGCGGGTGGCCCCGTCGCCGGTGTCCACCTGCTGTGTCTCGCCGAGGCGCCCGCCGCCTCGCCCGCGTCCCCGCTGACCGCGACCTTCGACGCGGCCTGCACCGCCTCGCCGCCGTTCCCCGAGTGCGGGACGGCGGCCCTGTTCACCGGGGATGTCGCCACCGCGCTCCGGGTGATGCCGCTCGGCCCCTCCGGGCCGCTCAACAAGGGCGTGGTGGCGACCGTGGACGCCGTCTCGGCCGCCTGGGCGGAGCGGTTCGCGCGCGCCCTGGCCCCGCTGCGGCCGGCTCATACGGGAGCCCCGGCGGCGGGCGGGCGACGAACCGTTGCGCCACTGCCCCGTACGGCCCGCCTGCTGGACGAGTTGGGGTTGGCCCGCGCCACCCCCGCCTCGCTGATGGCCCGTTGGGCCGCGGCGGGCGACGGCGGGCAGGAGGCCGACGGCGGGCGCCTGTCGGCCGTGCTGGGCGCGGGTCCACACGGCCCGCTCGCCGTCGACCCGGCGGCCGACGGGCCGCATCTGCTGGTGGAGGGCGGGCCCGGCACGGGCAAGACCGAGCTGCTGCGCTCCCTGGCCGCCTCCCTGGCCGCGGCCGACCGCCCCGACCGCGTGTCCCTGGCCCTGGTCGACGGGGGCGGTGCGGAGCGCGGCGGGGGTCTGCGGGCGTGTACGGACCTGCCGCATGTCTCGACGTATCTGGTGGCCTCGGACCCGGTCCGCATGCGGGAGTTCGCGCAGGCGCTCAGCACGGAACTGAAGCGGCGGGCCGAGCTGCTGGGCGGGCTGGATTTCGTCGGCTGGCACCGGCAGCGCACGGTCGCGGCGCGGCTGGTGGCGCCCCGGCGGTCCGGCGAGTACGAAGACGGCGGGTCCGGTCAGGCCGCCCGACCCCACGGGAACCGTGGGGACCTGGAGACCTCGGCAGTACGGTCCTCCCCCGGAGGGGCGCTGAAGGTGCGGGCCGCCGAGTCCGTCGCGGGCGCCCCGGTCCTGCCGCGCCTGGTCGTCCTCGTCGACGACTTCGACGCGCTCGTGGCCCCCGCCCTGGGCAGCACCGGGCGGCCCGCGGCCGGTTCGGTGGTGCGGGCGCTGGAGGCGGTGGCCCGCGACGGCGCGCGGCTCGGGGTGCACCTGATAGCGGCGAGCGGCCGCCCGGACCGTACGTCCGAGACGGCGGCGGCCGGGCAGGCGGGCCTGCGCGTCACGCTCGACCTGCTGCCCGCCCCGGCCGAAACCCCAGGCGGGGACACGGACGGGGGCCCAGGTGGAGGCACGGGCGAGGCGACGGCCGGGCGGGGCAGGCTCGTACGCGCCGACGGCTCGGCGACGCCGTTCCAGGCGGGCCGCGTCACCGGCCGTATCCCGCGCACCGCGACACTGCGGCCGACGGTGGTCCCGCTGGACTGGGCGCGCATGGGGGACCCGCCCACGCGGCGGCCCCTGCGCGAACTGGGCAACGGGCCGACGGACTTGGCGCTGCTGGCCAGTGCGCTTCAGCGCGCGGCGACGCAGATCGGGGTGGGGGTCGTGCCGTCGCTCCTGTGAGTTCACGGCTGCGGGCCGTGGCCCGCTGAGGTCACTGTGTCCTCAAACGCCGGACGGGCTGAAATTCTGCCCGCACGTCAGTTGTGGACGTACAAGTGCACGCTGCCGCCGTGCAGGCGTTCCACGCCCTCGCGGTGGAACTCGTCGGACAGGACCTCCTGCTTGACGCGTTCGCGCGGGTCGCTGAAGACCCGGCGCTGATCGGAGTCCTCGCGGTCCAGGAGCCAGATGCGCTGGGCCTTGGACAGGGCCTCCTTGAGGCGGTCCGGGGGGAGTTCGGTGCCGAAGAGGGTGCCGGAGGCGGCCGGTGACCTGTCCAGGGCCACGTCGCGCAGGCCCTTGAAGTCCTTCGGGTAGGCGATTGCGGCCTTCCGCCGGGTGCCGGCGAGGAACACCACCGCGTCGCCCGGCTTGGCCTCGGCGCGCACCATCTCCGCGATGGGCCGCAGGTCGTCCAGTCGGCTCTCGCCCGACCGCACGTGCCGCTGCGCCCCCAACTGCCCGCCCAGCACGAGCGATACGACGAGGGCCGCAGCGAGCGGCATCGCCAGCGGCATGGCGCCGCGGGCCAGGACCAGACCGGTGAGCCGGTCGATGCCGGAGGCGGCGAGCAGGCTCAGGCCCGGCAGCGCGTAGAGCACGTACCGCTGGTCGTAGAGCGGGTGTACCTGGGAGACGGCGATGAGCAGCGCGGGCGGGACGGCCAGCAGCGGCAGCGCGACGGTGGCGAGGGAGACCGGGCCGGAGTCGAGGGCCGGGCGGCGCGGGGTGATCAGCGCGGCGGCGGCCAGCAGCAGCATCGCGCAGGCGATCCACCCGGAGGGCCCGGCGAAGGACCGTACGAGCCCGGTCACGGCGTCCCAGCCGGGTGCGGTCATCCAGGAGAGGGCCTCGTCCGCCTGGCCGCGGGCCACCCAGGCGACCGGGGCCACGGCCGCCAGTGCGAACCCCGTGGACAGGCCCCAGCAGCGCCACTCGCGCGCCCCCGCACGGCCGACGAGGAGGGTGACGGCATGCGCGGCGAGCACGAGCAGCGAGAAGGCGTGCAGCACCGCGGTCACGGCGGCCACCAGCGCGTACCGCCGCCACCAGCGCCCCTCGCCCGTCTCGCAGGCGCGCACCAGGAAGTACGTGCAGGCCATCGCGCCGGCGAGCACCAGCGCGTAGGAGCGGCCCTCCTGCGCGTACAGGCTGACGATCGGGACGACCGCGAAGAGCATGCCCGCCACCAGGCCGACCCGGGCCCCGGCCAGGCGGGCGCCGATTGCGGAGATCAGGGCGGCGGCGAGCGTCATGCCGGCGACCGAGGGGAGGCGCAGCGCGACGTCGTCCGCGTGGATCCGCAGCACCCCGTGGATCAGCAGGTAGTAGAGGCCGTGGGCGGCGTCGATGTGCCAGACCAGGTCCCAGAGTTGGCCGGGGGTGCGGCGGGCGGCGCTCCAGGTCGCGGCCTCGTCTCCCCACTGCCCGCGCCGCCCGAGGTCCCACAACCCGAGGAGGGCCATGGTGACGGCGGGGACCAGCAGAGCCGCGACGGGGGTCCGGCGCGCCAGGGAGACCGGCCGGAGCGGGATCTTCACCTGGGTTGTGACCATCGGTGTGCTCCTGTTCTTCGCGTCGCTGTCCGCTCTTTGGTTCGGCATCAGCTCCGGCCCCCTTGAACCCGGGTCCCACGTACGAGGAGGGTGATCGTTCCGCTGCGCGATTGTGCGGTGGAAAACGTCGTGAAGTCGGCGTGGAGGGCGGCGAGTTTGGACTGCTCGCGCCTGTTGCGCCGGAACCAGGCCCGGTTCACCACTCCGGGCTCGGCCACGACCCACACCCGTTCGGTTCCGGCCAGCCGCGCGCGCAGTTCGCGCGGTGGCACCTCGCGGCCGTCGAGGGTGCCGGAGGCGGCGACCGGCCGCTCCAGGGCCAGGTCGCGGCGGCCCGTGAAGGCGCGCGGGTAGGCGAGGGCGATACGGCGCTGGGCGGAGGGGACGAAGAGCAGCGCGTCGCCGGGCTTCGTCCGCTCGCGGACGAGGTGGGCGACCGCCGCCAGGTCGTCCTGGCGGCTGACGGGCCGCCGTTCCCGCTCGTGCAGCGGCAGTTGCCACCCGAAGGCGGCGGCCACCGCGAGCGCCCCGGCCAGGGCGACCGGCACGCTGGGCAGCCGCAGCCGCCGCACCAGGCACTCGGCTCCGGTGGCGGCCAGCAGCGGGACCCCGGCGAGTGCGAACAGCACGTACCGGTCGACGAACAGCGGCTCCCAGCGGGCAGCGGCGAACAGCAGGGCGGGCCCGGCGGTGGCCCCGGGAGTGCCGCGGCGCAGGACGGCATCGGGCGCTACATCCGGCTCGGCCCCCTCGGCACGGCCCTGCTGCCCGCCGAGCGCCCGCGTGTCCTGCTCATCGACGAGCTCGACAAGAGCGACCTCGACCTGCCCAACGACCTCCTCAACGCCTTGGAGGAGGGCGAGTTCGGCATCCCGGAGCTGGAGCGCATCGCCGACCGGCCCGGCCAGGAGCAGGTCGAGGTGCTGGACGACGACGGGCGGCGCGTGCCGGTCGTGGGCGGGCGCGTGCGTTGCCGGGCCTTCCCCTTCGTGGTGATGACGAGCAACGGCGAGCGGGAGTTCCCGGCTCCGCTGCTGCGCCGCTGCATCCACCTCGACCTGGCGCCGCCGCGCGACGAACGGCTGGCCGCCATGGTGCAGGCGCACTTCGGGCCGGGCGCCGACGAACGCCACCTCGACCTGATCGGCCTGTTCACCCAGGGCACCCGGGCGGGCGAACTCCGGCCGACCGACCAGCTGTTGAACGCGATCTTCCTCACGCAGTACGCGGCCCGCGAGGAGCACGGCCGCCGCGAGGACATCGCCGAACTGCTGATGCGCCCGCTCGACCAGCGGCAGCGGTGATCTGATGGCTCCCTCCTCCCGTACGGCCGGTTCCGCCGCGCAGGACGACGGCGCCGTGGGCGCGGTGGCGCTGGCGGCGCTGGTCGCGCGGTTGCGGGAGGCGGGCCTCCCACCCACGTCGGAGGAGCTGGCGGACGCGGTGTGGCTGGCCCGGTGGACCGGCCCTCCAGGAGGGGAGCCGGTCCACGCGCGCGTGGCCGAGGCCCCCGACGGCCGCCCCGCGCAACCCGCTCCGGCCGCCGCACCCGACACCGAGCGCGTGCCCGAACCCCGGTCGGCGCCGCCGCGGTTCGGCCCGGCGCCACCCCGGCAGGCCGAACTGTTCGCGCCGGAGCCGGGCGGGGGGCGGGGCGAGGCCGCCGACGGCGGCGCGGCCTTCCCCGTACGGGTCCCGGCCGCATCCGCGCTGCCCGATCCGCAGGCGCTCCAGCGTGCGCTGCGCCCCCTCCAGCGCTTCCGTGCGCCCTTACGGCCCGCACGGCGGGTGCTGGACGAGCGCGCCACGGCGGACCGGGCCGCCGACACGGGTCTGGTGGTGCCGGTGCTGCGGGGCGTGCGGCGGCGGGAGGCGCGCGTCCAGCTGCTGATGGACGTCTCGACCTCGATGGCCGTCTGGGACCAGACCCTGGACGAGCTGCGGCAGGTCTGCGAGCGGGCGGGTGCGTTCCGGGAGGTCCGGGTGCATTACGTGTACGAGGCGGAGGACGGGAGTCCGGCGATCGGTACGGGGCTTTCACGGGGTGGCGCGGGCGGTGGCAGGGGCCTGGCCGGTGCGGGGCTCCTCCAGTCCCCGGCCCGGCTGTGCGACCCGACGGGGCGTCAGCTCACCCTGTTGCTGAGCGACTGCGCGGGGCCGATGTGGCGCGGCGGGCGGATGCAGCGCCTGCTGCACCGCTGGTCGGCCACGGCACCCGTCGCGGTGGTGCAGCCGCTGCCGCAGCGGATGTGGCGGCGTACGCACCTGCCCGCCGTGCCGGGCGTGCTGCGGCGGTGCGAAGGGCCCGCCGGGCGGCTGGAGTTCCGTCCCGCGCGCGGCACCGCGCCCCTCGGCACCGCCCCCGTCCCGGTG
>NZ_LIQY01000212.1 GCF_001418495.1 Streptomyces pathocidini
CCGCGGAACCCATGACGGCCGACTCGGTCAGCTCCAGCTGGAGCAGCTCGGGCGGCAGCCCGGTCTCCTTCAGGATTCCGGCGACGTCCGCCACCAGATCCGAGTCCCAGACCTGCCGCACGGCCACGTTCACGCTGTGGTCCAGCTGCCAGCGCCGCGCCTGGCGGCAGGCGTTCTCCAGGACCCAGCGCCCGAGTTCGACGATCGAGCCGTCCTCCTCTGCCACGCCGATGAACCGATTCGGCGCCAGGGTGCCGAACTGCGGGTGGCGCCAGCGCACCAGCGCCTCCACCCCGCGCAGCGCCCCGTCGCCGAGGCCGACGAGCGGCTGGTAGTCCAGCGTGAACTCCCCGCGCTCCACGGCCGGCCGCAGCATGCTGGACAGGGCCTGTCGGGTCATGCGGTGGGCGTTGCGCTCGGGGTCGAAGAGGGTCCAGCGGGCCTTCCCGTCGGCCTTGGCCCAGTACAACGTGGTGTCGGCGGCCTGCACCAGACCGGTCGCGGTGGTCCCGGCCGCCACCCGCTCGACCACGCCGATGCTGGCCGAGACCGAGAGCCGCTGCCCGGCCAGGTCGAACGGCCGCTGCAGCGCGGCCAGTACGGAACCGGCAAGCGCCGCCAGCTGCTCGGTGCCGGTGGAGTCCTCCACCAGGACGGCGAACTCGTCGCCGCCGAGCCGCGCCACCAGGTGGCCGCCGCGCCTGCCGTGCCCCAACTCGTCGGCGCACTGCACCAGCCGCTGCGCGACCGCCCGCAGCAGCTCGTCGCCGACGCGGTGCCCGAGGGTGTCGTTGATCGCCTTGAACCCGTCCAGGTCCAGGTAGCAGAGCCCGATCCGGCCGGTGCCGCCGCGGTCGTACGGGTCGGGGGTCAGTGCGGCCGTCAGCCGCTCGAAGAAGAGCGCCCGGTTGGGCAGCCGCGTCACCGGGTCGTGCATCTGGAGGTGGCGCAGCCGGGCCTGGAGGTCGCGCCGCTCGCTGACATCGGCCACCGACAGCAGTACCCGGCCGCTTTCGGGCAGCGGCGCGACGGTGACCTCTGTCCACAGCGGCCGCCCGTCCGGGCCCTTGAGGCACCGGGCGCAGCGCAGCGGTTCGTCGCGGCCGCGGAGCACGGCGAGGTACGCGTTCCAGATGCGGGAGTCGTCGCCGAGGTCGACGAGGTCGGCGGCGGACTCGTCCGAGAGCAGTGCCGGGTCGGTGCCGAGCATCGCGCCGAGCGTGTGGTTGGCGCTGACGACCCGCCCGTCGCGGCCCACGACGGCCATCCCGAGCCGTGCGGCGTTGAACGCGGCCTGGATGTCGCGCAGTTCACCCGCGGAACGCGAACCGGGCGGCACGCCCGTCGCAACAGGTGCCGCCGGGCCGGCCGGGGCGACACGGGTCGCTTCGCCGCCCACCAGGGCCCCCGCGCCCGTCCCGCTGACCGTCCCGGCCGGGTCCGCGAGCTGACGGCGTCTCGGGTGGTTACGTTTAGTGATCATCGGCATCGTGATGCCGGGCGCATGGCCCGGCCCATCGGGGGATTGGCTCACCGCTCGCTCCCGCAGGGCACTCGTCTCGTACAGATTCGAAGAGGTGGTCCGGCCGACGGCGAACGACCGCCCATGGAGGAATCCGCGCTGGAAATGTGGCGATCATAGAGGCCCTTGAGAGGGCCGTTCCAGTAACACCGTAGTGATCTTGGGCACCCGCGACGCCCCGGCCGATCGTTTCTGCACACCTCTGCCCGAGCCTGTTGCCTCACCGACCATCGGTGACTTTCTGTTACTTATGACCATGCTTGCGGCCCTCACTCGACCGGGTCACCGGAACAGGGCATGGAATGACAAACCCCCGCAGGGTGGATGACGTGTCCCGACTCCAGCCGGGGAGGTCGACGTGCCGCGTCCGCAGACACCCGGGCGAGTGGACCGGTCGCGTCTACCACGCTCTCTCGCGGCCGGATTCACCTCCCTCACGGCCGTGATCGCCACCTCGCTCGCGGCGGGCCCCGCCTCGGCCGCGAGCCCGGTCAACCCCTGTGCGCTGCGCCGCACCGGCGCCCACCACTCCGAGGGTGTGGACACCTGGAACGCCTCCTACCACCGTCCGCACCGGCGGCTCGAAGCGGCCATGGTCTTCCTGTCGTTCCCCGACGCCGTGCCGCAGGCCACCCCCGCCGAGCTGACCGCCGACTACTTCCCCGACACCTCGTCCTTCTTCGAGCGCGCCTCCTACGGCCGGTTCACGCTCCGCCCCCACCCGCAGCGCGGCTGGGTCCGCATGCCGAAGTCCTCCACCGCGTACGGGATAAAGCGCGACTGGGAGCCGCGGCGGCGCGCGGCCTATCTGCGCGACGCGGTGCACGCCGCCGACCGGAGCGTGGACTTCTCGCGGTACGACGTCGTGTACTTCGTCGCCGACCCGGACGCGCCCGGGGTCGACTCCGACGCCACCAAGGTGGTCAACTTCGACCGGCCGATGCGGGTGGACGGCACCGAGCTGCGCCGGATCGTCACCGTCTTCGAGCAGCACCCGCCCGACCGCAACGTCCTCGCCCACGAGACCGGGCACGTCTTCGACCTGCCCGACCTCTACCACCGCCCCAAGGACGGCAAGGGTGACTGGGACACGTACGTGGGCGACTGGGACCTCATGGGCAGCCAGTTCGGGCTCGCGCCCGAGCCCTTCGGATGGCACAAGTGGAAGCTCGGCTGGCTCGACCGCTCCCAGATCGGCTGTGTGGACCGGGCCGGCAGGAGCGTCCACAGCCTGGAACCGCTCTCGGCCCCCGTGGACCGGAGGACGGGCGGCGGGCGGCGGCTGCTGGTGGTCCGCACCGCCACCGAGGCCGCCATCGCCGTCGAGGTCCGCGAGGCGCGGGGCAACGACGCCGAGGTGTGCAGCCAGGGCGTGCTGGTCTACCGGGTGCGCAGCTCGACCGCGTCCGGCGGCGGCCCGATCGAGGTCCTCGACGGGCATCCGCACTCCGGGGCCTGCTGGACCTCCTCCGTCTATCCGCAGCTGGCGGACGCGCCGCTGGGGGTGGGGGAGCGGCTGACCGACCGGGACAGCGGGGTGTCGGTCGAGGCGCTGGGCACGGACGGCAGCGGGCGCTGGACGGTGCGGGTCACGCTGCCGTGAGCGCTGCCGCGAACACGGCAGCCGGGGTGCCGTACGCGGTGCCGCCCCCGTTCCGGGGCACCGGCCCCGGCCGTTCCGTCGCCGGTCCCGTACATGACGAAGGGCTTCCTCGCGGAGCGAGAAAGCCCAGGTCAACGGCCTAACCGTAAGAAGTGCGCCGCCAGGGACTCGAACCCCGGACCCGCTGATTAAGAGTCAGCTGCTCTAACCAACTGAGCTAGCGGCGCCCGACGGGGACGACCTTAGCATCCGCCTCGGGCCGAACGAAAATCGATGGACCCGCGCCCCCGCGGGCCGCCCGCACACAGGCCCAGAGCAGGATCTCGGGGCCCGGCAGCCACGGATAGCGCACGTCGGGCGCGACCAGCCAGCGCGATCCCGCGTCCCGGTCCTGGCCGGTCCCGTCCGCCGGGTGCCGGGGGTTCGGGGCCGGTACGGCCACGGCGTCGCCCGCGCCGTGGCAGAGCGGTGGCGGGACCGCCCGGCCCCACTCCTCCCAGTTCAGCAGTGCGGGCAGCCGGTGGGCGGTGCCGGGGGCGGCGAAGAGCAGGGTGCGGCCGCGGTGCGCGGCCACCGGGCCCGAGCCGGGGCCGCCGGACCACAGGCGGTTCAGCATCCGGCGGCCGAAGACCGCGGGCACGTTGATCACGTCGAAGACGGTGCCGCAGGGCAGGACCGCCGGGGCTGTGGGGAAGGTGGCCCACCGGGCGAGCGCGGCGCGCGGGGACGGGGCCGCGGAGGCGAGCCATTCGGCCCCGGCGGCTGTGGCGAGGGCCGCGGGATGGTCCTGCGAGGGCGCGGTGTTCACGGTGGTCATGCACCTAGACGTACCGACCCGAGTGGGGCCGAGGCCGCGGATCGCGGGAAAACCGGACAGGGTGGGGTCGCTTCGGGTACCGTCCGCCCCTCGCTCCCGCCTGCGGCCGTCCGGGCCGTCCGTCCGGCCCCGCTACTTCGCGGCCGTGCCGCCGCCCCGCAGCAGGTCGCGGCCGAACTCGATCATCTTCTTCGCGTAGTCCTCGCTCCACTCCGCACGCTCGGCGATCGCGGCGGGCGAGAGCCGGTCGAACCGCTTGGGGTCGGCCAGTTGGGCCGCGGCCATCGCCTGGAACTCGGTCGCGCGGTCGGCCGCCTCCTGGAAGGCGAGGGAGAGTTCCGTGGACCGGTCGAGCAGCTCGCGCGGGTCCTCCAGCGACTCCAGGTCGAAGAAGTGCTCGTCGTCCTCCAGGGCCTCCGCGGGCTCGAAGAGCAGCGCCGCGGGCCGTAGCCGCCGCTTCGCGTCGTCCGCCTGTTGATGAGCCGGCCGCGGCTCCGACATGGACTTACCTCCGACGTTCTCCGACGACTGGTCGTCTGGTGGATCCGATCCGGTGCTTCTGCCTTCATTGTCCCGCGCCTGGCAAGACCACCCTCCTGGGCCGCCGGTGGACCGCGTGCTCCGAGAGGTGCGGGAGCGCCGCGTGGTTCGCCTCCCAGCCGTCCGGGCTGTTCCCATCGGCTGCCTCCGGAGGCATGCCGGACTCCGCCGTGCCGGACTCCGTCCGGCGAGGTGGCGGCGATGAGCTCGGCGCTCGTCGACCCGGTGCCGGGCGCCGGTCACGGCCGCCAGACCACCCGGTGTCCGGACCACTGATCCAAGGTGGACATCATCGCCTCCCAGCCGTCCGGGAACTTCACCGTCACCCCCAGCTGCACCGGCTCCGTCGAGGGGTGGTCGTCCAGCAGCTCCGTGACGCCGGCCCGGCACACCACCACGCACGCGTGCCGGTGGCGCGAGGCCAGGACGCACAGCCTCCCCGTCTCCAGGTGGAACGCCGTCGCGTCCGGGCGGCCCGACAGCGGGTGCAGCACCACGGTCACGTCGAACTCCCGCCCCTGGAGCCGGTTCGCGGTGTCCACGGTCACGCCCGGTACCCCGAGGTCGGCCAGGGCCGCGCGCACGGCGGCCGCCTGGTCGCGGTGCGCGGTACCGACCGCGATCCGGTCCGCCGTGAGCGGTACGGGCTCCTCGGCACGCTCGCTGCTCGCCGCGCCGCCGCGGTCCAGCAGCCGCCGCACCACCAGGGCCACCGCCCGTACGGCCTCCGGGTCGGTGCGCGGGGTGTGCCGGGCGGGCAGCTCCAGCAGGCCCCAGCCGGACTCGGCCGCCTCGTCCAGGACCCGGTCCGCCGCCGAACCGTCCGAGCGCACCCCGAAGGACAGCCGCCGGTCGCCGTGGCCGGTGCCGCTGCGGAAGGGCGTGTACGGGTAGAAGGCGGCCGAGACGAGCGGCGCGGCCGAGGCGGGCAGCCGCCAGGACACCGGCAGCCGGTGCTGGGGCAGCTCCGGATTGTGCGCGAGCAGGGTGCTGACGGCGCTCGCCGACGGGTCGTAGGCCAGGCCCGCCCACTGCTCGGCGCCCACCACGCTGAACGGGTCCAGTTGGCCCGGGTCGCCGACGAACAGCGCCCGCTCGAACAGGCCCGCCACGGCCAGCAGCGCGTCGGAACGCATCTGGTATGCCTCGTCCACGATCGCGTGCCCCCACGGCTCCACGCCCTTGGTGTGTGCCCACTTCGCGGCCGTGGAGACGACCACGTCGAGCCCGGTCAGCTCGGCGGCCCTCGCCGAGGTGACGACCGCCGGGTGCTGGTCGAGGGCGGGGTCGTACGGGTTCGGGTCGCTGCTGTGGAGCCGGCCCACCGGCAGGTCGGGCTCGGCCGTGGCCAGCCGGTCGACCAGGTCGTCCACCTGCGCGTTGGTCTGCGCCACGATCATCAACGGGCGCCCCGCGGCGGCCAGTTCGCGCGCCGCCCTGACCACGAGCGTGGACTTGCCCGCGCCGGGCGGGGAGTCCACGACCACGCCACGGTGGGCGCCGTGCAGGGTGTCCCGCAGGATCGCCGCCGTCGCGCGCGCGGCGGCGGCGCCGGGGCCGGGCGCAGCGGCGCCCAGGGCGCCGGCGGAGGCCCCCGCTCCGCCCAGGGGCTCGGTCGAGGCCTCGGCGCCGGTCATACGAAGTCCTCGTCCGTCACGGGGTCCGGGGCCTCGGCCACGGCGGCCGGCGGGCCGCCGTGCGTCCACGGAACGGCTTCCGCGTCCGGCAGTTCGGGCCCGCCGCGCGGGGCGTGCTCGAACAGCGTCCAGCACACGTGGTCCCCCTCCTGCGGCACCGAGCCCTCCTCCGGGACCTTGCCCCGCCCCATCCCGCCGGTCAGGCGCACCACCGGCCCGCCCGGCGCGTAGGACACGAACTCCCCGGTCTGGGTCTTCCCGCCGGCCAGGGCGCGATACACCTTCGCCGACTCGGCCAGCTGCGGCCGGTCCTCGGTCAGGACCGTCACGAGTGGGCGCGGGCGGGGGACCTTCGCGTCGCTGTACGCCATCTCCACCTCGGTGACCCGGCCCGCGAACGCCTCGCCGGCCACCCGCCGTTCGGCCATCACCAGCGGGTCGTCCAGCGCCTCCTGCGCGTCGAGCCGGGCCTGTGCGGTCTCGCGCACCGCCAGCTTCTGGGCGGCCGCCACCGCGTCGTCCCGCTTGGGCTGCGGCGGTTCACCGGCGCGTACGCGGTCGCGGTGGCCGGTGTACGACCAACGGTCGCGCTTCCAGCGGTCGGCGACCCGAGCCCCCTCCGGGAGGGTCCGGAGCAGGTCGGCGCCCCGCCACAACGCGTCCCAGGAAGGTCGCAGTTGGGAGGCCAGGAGGTCGCGGATCTCCGCCTCGGCGCGGGACAGCGCGGCGGGGGAGCCCGCCGCGCGGGCCGCGTCGTAGCGGGCCGTGGCCGGGGCCAGCAGCCGGTTGTCGAACGCCGGGTCCGTGGCGGGCCCGGCGGGCGGGCAGCACAGCAGCCCGTCCGGGCCGCGCCCGGTCTCGGCGCGCAGCGCGGCCTCCGCGCCCGACTCGCCCTCGGGCGGGTCGATCCAGGCGAGGAGCGCGCCCAGATGCTGGTCCTCGACGTGGCTCTGGCCGGTCGCCCAGTGCCGGGACAGCAGCCCGGTCATCGGCAGCAGCAGCGAGGAGCCGGGCACCCGGGACCGCTCCCCGTAGTGGGTCAGCCAGCGGCCGAGCAGCGGCACGCGCGCGGGGGCCGGATAGGGCGTGTCCGGGTCGTCCTCTGCGGTGCGGCGGAACCGCATCGACCGGCCCAGCAGCCGTACGAACTCCACGCCCGCGGCGCTGGGCACCAGCAACTGGGGGGCGTCCGTGCACAGTTCGACCTCGACCGGAACCTTCCTGCCCGTCTCCGGGTCGGTCTCCTTGCGCTCCTCGGCCTCGACGCCGTCCGCGTACGACTCCACGTAGGGCAGCACGGCCTCGGCCAGGTCGGCCAGGAACGCGAACCTCAGGTCGCGGTCGCGGGGCTGGGCCACCACGAGCAGCCGTGGCGCGTCCCGGTCCGTGCCGACCATCGCCCCGAGCGGGGCGCCCGCCTCGCCCGCGGTCGTCAGCGGCACGAACGCCAGCGGCCGGTCGGACAGGTGCCGGTGGAGCACGGTCGCCCGCGCCTGCGCCCGGCCCGCGCGGACCGCCTCCAGCCGGGCCAGGGTGGTGATCAGGGACATGGGACCTCCGCTCCGGGGCGCACGGGCGCCGGTGGTCCGCAGCCATGGGAGTCCCCTGACACCTTGCGGCGATCCATCGGCCCCTGGAGGGGCGGGCCGGCGGGCAGGCGCTCCATCCGGTGCCTGGGCCCGGGACCAGCGGGCACCGCCCTCCGCGCCGCGGCCTTCGGGTACGGGCGGCGGGTGTTCCGGCGCAGGGGGGTCAGCCGCACAGGACACCTCCCGCGGCCGCGCCGGAGGCGGTGAGCGCCTCGTTCCGCAGGGCGGCGGCGCGGCGCAGGGCCTCCACGGCCGGGTCCTCGCCGTCCCGACCGCCCTCGCCCAGGGCGCCATCGTCCTCGCCCAGGGCGGCGGCCAGGACGGCCTCGACCGTCGTGAGGCCGCCGAGTTCGCCGCGCACGCCCCGGCCCAGGGTCTGCACCGCGCCCGCGGTGCGCGCCTCGGCCCGGCAGTGGAAGGCGAGTTCGCAGGCGGCCAGGCAGTCGGGCGCGTAGGCGGCCCGCACCGAGCCGACCGCCGCTTCGAGCTCCGCCGCGGGCCGGGTCGGCGTCCCGCCGTCCCCGGCCGGGCGCAGGTCGAACGTCGTGCCCTCCGGGAGGGCCGCGGCGATCTCCTCGACGCGGGTGAGCCGGGCGAGTTGGCGGCGGGTGACGGCCACCTGCTTGCGCACGTCCACCGGCTCGGCCGTGGGCAGGTTGGAGAAGTCGCGGGGGCAGATCAGCAGCACGGTGTGGCGTACGAGTCCGGGCGCGGCGGCCAGTGCCTCCAGCGCCAGGACGTAGACCGCCGCCTGCCGGGCGGCCGCGCCCACCTTGGCCGCGTCGGCCGAACCGTCCACCACGGGGAAGGACTTGACCTCCACGACGGTGATCCCGCCGTCCGGGCGCACCACGACCGCGTCTGGCTCCAGCCAGACCGGCGACCCCGCCACGTCTAGCACCAGCATCGGGTGGAACAGCAGCGTCCAGCCGCCGGATTTCACCGCCTCCTCCAGGGCGA
>NZ_LIQY01000213.1 GCF_001418495.1 Streptomyces pathocidini
GGTGATGCGTTCGGGATGGCGGCAACCGTCGCGCAGCCCGTGTCGTAACCCGCTGCGGAGAGGGAACGGAATGCGTTCAGCGGTGAAGGTGAAGAAGAGACGGCGGCCCCTCGCGGCCGCCGTCGCGGTGACAGCGCTGCTGCCCCTGGTGGCCGGCGGTCTCGGCGCGGCCTCGGCCACGGCCGCGGACCAACCGCCGCCCGGCGTCCGCGCCAGCGGTAAGCGCACGGCGGGCGACCAGTCCGTCGTACCGCTCGAGGCCCTCGTACCGGGCATTCCCCTGGCGCCGGGCGAGGTCCACGTCGACACCCCCGACCAGGCCCTGCCCCCGCTGATGGACGGTCAACGCGGCCACGGCGGACGCGACTTCGGTCTCGCGGACGGCTTCCGGAACCACCCGAAGCCGACCATCCGCAAGGCTCCGCCGCCGAAGCCCGGCGCCCAGCAGAAGCCCGCGAAGCGGAAGCCCGCGAAGCAAAAGCCTGCCAAGCCTCCCGTTCCCCAGCGCGGGACGCCCGCCGCCGGCGACCCGATCGTGGAGTACGTACCGCCGGAGTTCGCCCAGGCGACCCGCCCGGAGGACCCGAGCGAGAAGAAGGAGAAGCTCCAGGAGAAGAAGAAGCTCCAGCAGGCGAAGCGGGCCTGCCGGGAGTACGAGGAGGACGAGGAGGAGTACGAGGAGTGCCTCCAGGAGGAGCTCAGGGACGATGAAGAGGAGGGCCGCGACGACCGTCTGCCGCCCTGCACCGCCCCCGCCGGCCCCTACCAGCAGCAGGCCNNATCCGGCCCGCGGTCGGCTTCGCCGGCCCCGCCACCGCCGGTGTGATGCGGCTGATCCAGGCCCGGGCCAACCCCAACGCCGAGGGCAAGTGCCCCGTGCGCGACGCGCGCGTCGCCTGCGTGGACCTGCCGCGCCAGCTGATGTGGGTGCAGGCGGGCCGCGACGTCGTGTTCGGCCCGGTCCCCATCCGCAGCGGCAAGCCGGGCTACCCGACCCGCACCGGCTGGCACCAGATCTCTTCGCGCAGCAGGGACCACGTCTCGACGATCTACCACTCGCCGATGCCCTTCGCCCAGTTCTTCGCCGGCGGCCAGGCCTTCCACGGCGTCTTCGGCAACATCTACGACCCGACCGAGGGCTCGTACGGCTGCGTCAACCTCCGCTACGACGAGGCGGCGGGCCTGTGGGACATCCTGAACATGGGCTCCCCGGTCTACGTGTGGGGGCGCCGCCCGGGTACGTGACCGAGTCCGTCCTTGAGCCGTGACCACCGGCCGGAGCCGCACCCGCGGTTCCGGCCGGTGGCGTCTGTCCCGGTTCGGACCGGCCCATCCATCCCGGTCCGGGGTGAGAAACTGGCCGTGATGACTGCATACTCCGGCGCGAGCGCCACCGGCTCCTCCGCCCCTCCGACGCGCGCCCGCGCCGTGGTCGATCTGGCCGCCGTGCGGGCCAACGTCCGAGCGCTGCGCGACCGCGCGCCGCGCTCGGAGCTGATGGCCGTGGTCAAGTCGGACGGGTACGGGCACGGGGCCGTGCCGTGCGCCTGCGCGGCGCGGGAGGCGGGTGCGAGCTGGCTGGCCACCGCCACCCCGCAGGAGGCGCTGGCGCTGCGCGCGGCGGGGGACACCGGCCGGATGCTGTGCTGGCTGTGGACGCCCGGCGGGCCGTGGGGCGAGGCGATCGCGGCGGACATCGACGTCTCGGTCAGCGGGATGTGGGCGCTGCGCGAGGCCGTCGAGGCGGTGCGTACGGGCGGGCGGCCCGCCCGCGTACAGCTCAAGATCGACACCGGGCTCGGGCGCAACGGCTGCGCGCCCGACGACTGGCTGGAACTCGTCGGTGCCGCGCGGGCCGCCGAGGCCGAGGGGGTGCTGGCGGTCACCGGCGTGTGGTCCCACTTCGCCTGCGCCGACGAGCCGGGGCACCCCTCCATCGCCGCCCAACTGGCCGTCTTCCGCGACGCGGTGGCGGCGGCCGAGCGGGCGGGGCTCGCGCCCGAGGTGCGCCACATGGCCAACTCGCCGGCGACGCTGACGCTGCCCGAGTCGCACTTCGACCTCGTACGGCCCGGGATCGCCGTCTACGGCGTCTCGCCGAGCCCGGAGATCGGGCAGCCCGCCGACTTCGGGCTGCGGCCCGCGATGACGCTCGCCGCGGACATCGCGCAGGTCAAGCGGGTGCCGGCGGGGCACGGCGTGTCCTACGGGCACCACTACGTCACGCCCGGCGAGACGACGCTCGCGCTCGTCCCCGTCGGCTACGCGGACGGCATCCCCCGGCACGCGTCCGGGAGCGGGCCGGTGCTGGTGGGGGGCAAGTGGCGTACGGTCGCGGGGCGCGTGGCCATGGACCAGTTCGTGGTCGACCTCGGCGGGGACACCGCTGAAGTCGGCGACGAGGCGGTGCTCTTCGGGCCCGGGGACAGGGGTGAGCCGACCGCCGAGGACTGGGCTCGTGCGGCGGGCACCATCGCCTACGAAATCGTCACCCGCATCGGCCAAAGAGTCCCCCGCGTCTACGTAAACGGCCCCGGACACTCCGACTGACCACCGTGCGGCGAACACCGCCCCGCGGCGGACCCCGCTCCGGACACTCCGACTGACCACCGTGCGGCGAACACTCCGCCCCGCGGCGGACACGTCGCCCGCCGGCGCGGGGGGACCCGCGCCCACAACCCGGCGGACCCGCTGTCCGTGGTCCGGTGAACCGGTGGCCCCGGCCCGCAGCCAACCGCGGGACGAAATCCGGCGTCCTCCTAGTGAGCAACGGCACGGCATCTTTGCGCCCCTCCCCGGGCATCCGTACGGCACCGTGGTAGGTCACGATGCGACGGGGGCGGCAGGGTGCCGCGCGGGCACGTAGGCACGAGGAGCGGCACGATCATGGGTGAGAAGACCGCGGGGAACGCGATCGCCGCGGCGGCCGAAGCCGCGGGACCCGGCTGGCGGCGGGCCGGGGTGGCCGCCGGCATCGCGGGGGCGGCCATCGGCGTGGTCGCGGCCGGCGCCGCCGCCGGCGTCGCGATCGAGCGGCTGACGGTCGGCCGGGACGTCCGCCGCAAGGCGCGCCTCGCGCTCGACGCCGCGGGCCCGTACGGCGAACTCCGCGGCACCCCGGGGCGCGCCACCGCCGACGACGGCACCCAGCTCTACTACGAGGTCGACGAGGTGGCGAGCGAGGGCGGCGAATCCCCGCGCAGGCGCCGCCTGTTCGGGCGCCGCAAGCCCGCACCCGTGACCGTCGTCTTCTGCCACGGCTACTGCCTCAACCAGGACTCCTGGCACTTCCAGCGCGCCGCCCTGCACGGCGTGGTCCGCACGGTCCACTGGGACCAGCGCAGCCACGGGCGCTCGGCCCGCGGCATGGCGCAGGCCGACGGCAACCCCGTCACGATCGACCGGCTCGGCCGCGACCTGAAGACGGTCCTGGACGCGGCCGCCCCGGAGGGTCCGGTCGTGCTCGTCGGGCACTCGATGGGCGGCATGACGGTCATGGCCCTGGCCGCCCACTACCCCGAGTACATACGCGAGCGGGTGGCGGCCGTCGCCCTCGTCGGCACGTCCGCGGGGAAGCTCGGCGAGGTCAACTACGGCCTCCCGGTCGCCGGGGTCAACGCGGTACGGCGCTTCCTGCCCGGCGTGCTCAAGGCGCTCGGCTCCCAGGTGGACCTGGTCGAGCGGGGGCGGCGGGCGACCGCGGACCTCTTCGCGGGCCTGATCAAGCGCTACTCGTTCAGCTCGCGCGACATCGACCCGGCGGTCGCCCGCTTCGCGGAGCGGATGATCGAGTCCACCCCGATTGACGTGGTCGCGGAGTTCTACCCGGCCTTCCAGGAGCACGACAAGTCGGAGGCGCTGGCCGCCTTCACCGACCTGCCCGTCCTCGTCCTGGCGGGCACCGAGGACCTCGTCACCCCCAGCACGCACAGCGAGGCCATCGCGGAGCTGCTGCCGGACGCGGAGCTCGTCCTCGTACCGGACGCGGGGCACCTCGTGATGCTGGAGCACCCGGAGACGGTCACGGACCGGCTGGCCGACCTGCTGGCGCGGGCCGGGACCGGAGCCGCCCGGCAGGCCGTCCGCGCGCCGTAACATCGGCGGGTATGGACGCCGCGTACGACTCCCGGACCGCATCTGTGGACGACACCCCGGAAGAAGCCCCTGCCCTCTCCGCCGCCTCGGCCGACTCCGCCCTCCGGCTCACGGTCGACGGGCCGGAGCGCATGCGCGAGGTGGGGCTGCGACTCGCGGGGCTGCTGCGCCCCGGTGACCTCGTGCTCCTCAGCGGCCCGCTCGGCGCGGGCAAGACCACGCTGGCCCGCGGGCTGGGGGAGGGGCTCGGCGTGCGCGGCGCGGTCACCTCGCCGACGTTCGTCATCGCGCGCGTACACCCCTCGCTGAGCGGCGGGCCCGCGCTGGTGCACGTGGACGCGTACCGGCTGGGCGGTGGCCTCGACGAGATGGAGGACCTCGACCTCGACGTGTCCCTGCCGGAGTCGGTGGTGGTCGTGGAGTGGGGCGAGGGCAAGGTCGAGGAGCTGTCGGAGGACCGGCTGCACGTCCTGATCGGGCGGGCCGAGGGGGACGAGACGGTCGAGAACGACGTGCGCGAGGTGACGGTCGCGGGGGTCGGGGCGCGGTGGGCGGCGGTGGATCTGGCGCCGCTGGCGGGGTGAGGCGCGCGGCCTGCAGCGGGGCGCGGACGCTCTTCGTGTGGACGTTCCGACAAGACGTCGGCAAGATGTTGCGCGGGCGGTACGGGGCGTGGTCACATGGAGACAGCATCTAGGTTAGGTCTGCCTAACCTGGCAGTCGGCGATCCGCCGGCGTCCCCGAGCCCGCCCTCCTGGAGGCACCCATGCCGAGCCATGAGTCCACCGCTGACGAGCTGAGCCCGGGGCCATCGGGTGCCGATCGCGAGGAGTGCGCGGAGCGGATCGGTCCGGCCCTGCCGTCGATGAGCCAGCTGCTGGCGGCCTGTGCCGCGGCGACCGCCGTGTCCACACCGCCGGAGGCGCCGACGGTGGCGGATGGGCCGGTGGCGGCCGGGCCCGCCGGGGACGACGGGGAGCGGCGCGACGCCGCCGCGTAACCCCTTCGAGTGGGGCCGGTAGGGGATGGGTCGGTGGGGGATGGGCCCGGGGAGCGGTGCCGCGTAACCCCTTCGGGTGGCTTGGGCCGGTGGCTCAGGCTGGTGGCGGGGGCCGGTGGCTCAGGCGACGACCATGATCTTGGTGCCGACGGGCGCGAAGTCCCACAGCGCCTTGCCGTCCGGGCGCTTGGAGCGGATGCCGCCGGTCTTCCGCTCCGCATACGGGTCGGGCATCGAGCCGTCCACGGCGGCGCTGAAGCCGATCACGACGCCGTCGACCGCGGCGAACCGTACGACGTGCTCGACCGCCACGCCGTCGGAGCCGGGGATCCGGGTGGCGCGCGAGGTGACCGCGTACTGGCCGGGGGCCGGGCTCACCGAGCTGCGGGCGACCTTGAACGTACGGAGCGGGGTCTCGTCCTTGGCGACCAGCCAGACGCGCTGCGCGTTCAGCGCGTAGACGATGCGCAGACCGCTGCCGGAGTTGGCGGGGACGGGGTGCGCCTGCTTCTTCTCGGCCTTCTTGCGGACGCCGCCGTCGCTTCCGGCGGTCTTGCCGGAGCCGTCGGCGGCGGCGGTGGAGCCGGTGCGGGCCTTGAGGGGGTGTGCGGGGGCGGTGGCGTTCGCCTGGTAGGCGAAGAAGGCGACGGTGGCGAGGCCGGCGGCGGTGATGCCGGCCACGATCGTCCCCGAAC
>NZ_LIQY01000214.1 GCF_001418495.1 Streptomyces pathocidini
CTGCGCAACGGCCTCACCCCCGCCGAGATCAAGGAGGTGCTGCTGCACGCCGCCGTCTACTGCGGCGTGCCGGCCGCCAACTCGGCGTTCCGGGTGGCACAGGACGTCATCCGGCAGGAGACGACGCCCCAGGAGTAGCAGGATGGTGCGCGGCGCGCCGTGTACGCGCGCGTACCGCCGATCCGTACACCGGAGGAGACCCGTGTCGCAGCTCACCAAGAAGGGCCACGCCTGCATCCGGCTGGAGAAGGACGGCCAGGTCCTCGTCATCGACCCCGGCGCCTTCAGCGAGGCCGACGCGGCGGTCGGCGCGGACGCGGTGCTGGTGACCCACGAGCACCTCGACCACTTCGACGAGGGGCGGCTGCGCGCCGCCCTGGAGGCCAACCCGGCCGCCGAGATCTGGACCCTGCGCAGCGTCGCCGAGAAGATCACCGCGGCCTTTCCCGGCCGCGTCCACACCGTCGGCCACGGCGACGCCTTCACGGCCGCCGGCTTCGAGGTCGAGGTGCACGGCGAACTGCACGCGGTGATCCACCCCGACATGCCGCGGATCACCAACGTCGGCTATCTGCTGGACGGTTCGGTCTTCCACCCCGGCGACGCGCTGACCGTCCCCGACCGCCCAGTCGACACCCTGATGCTTCCGGTCCAGGCACCCTGGAGCAAGGTCGGCGAGGTTATCGACTACCTCCGCGAGCTCGCCCCGCGCCGGGCCATCGACGTCCACGACGGCCTGCTGTCCGACATCGCGCGCACGGTGTACGACCGGATGCTGGGCCCGGACGGGCCCGGGGTCGGCGGCGCGGAGCACGGCCGCCTGGCGCCGGGGGAGACGCTCGCGCTCTGAGCGTCTCCGGGGGACTCCGGGTGGTCCGGGGACTCCGGGTGGTCCGGGGTCCTCCGGCGTTCCGGGTCCCTCCGGGCGTTTCCGGGGGCCGGGCCGGACTGTCGGACCCTCCGGGTACATTCGTCCCCATGCGCATCGCCACCTGGAACGTCAATTCGATCACCGCCCGGCTCCCGCGGCTGCTGGCCTGGCTGGAGAGCAGCGGCACCGACGTGCTGTGCATCCAGGAGACCAAGTGCACCGACGAGCAGTTCCCGCGCGAGCAGCTGCGCGAGCTCGGCTACGAGTCGGCGGTCAACGCCGACGGGCGGTGGAACGGGGTGGCCGTGGTCTCCAGGGTCGGCCTGGACGACGTCGCCCTCGGCCTGCCCGGCGGCCCCGACTACGACGGCGCCCAGGAGCCGCGCGCGATCTCGGCCACCTGCGACGGGGTGCGGGTCTGCTCGGTGTACGTGCCGAACGGGCGCGAGGTGGACCACGCGCACTACGCGTACAAGCTGCGCTGGCTGGAGGCGCTGGGCGCGGCGGTGAGCGGGGACGCGGCGGGGGAGCGGCCGTTCGCGGTCCTCGGCGACTTCAACATCGCCCCGACCGACGAGGACGTCTACGACCGCGCCGCGTTCGACGGGCTCACGCACGTCACGCCCGCCGAGCGCGCGGCCCTGGAGGCGCTGCGCGGCCAGGGCCTCACCGACGTGGTCCCGCGCCCCCTGAAGTACGACGTCCCCTTCACGTACTGGGACTACCGCCAGCTCTGCTTCCCCAAGAACCGCGGCATGCGGATCGATCTCGTCTACGGCAACAAGCCCTTCGCCTCCGCGGTCCAGGACAGCTACGTGGACCGCGAGGAACGCAAGGGCAAGGGCGCCTCCGACCACGCGCCGGTCGTAGTGGACCTGAACCTGGCCCAGTCCTGACCGCCACCCCGCGATACGGCGTAAGCAGGGAGCGCACGCCGGATGGAGCGGGCACGCCGGTCCGCCGTGGTGACATGGCGTGGGGCGTGTACCCGACCGACCGCACCTTGAGCGGCGTGACCAGGCCCCGCAGCGCCTCCCAACTCGGAGATGCGGCGGGGCTTTCGTCGTGTTCGGGCCGGTCCACCACGGGCGCAACCGGCCCCTGACTGTTTCAGTGGGCTGTGATGACGGTGCGTTCCGGGTGCAGAGTCACAGTGCCGGTGCGCAGCCCGTTCCAGCCGTAGCCGGTCCCGTTGTAGCGGGAGGTCTCGCATGACCATCGGAAGTTCCCGGCGCAGAATGATCCGATGGCGTCCAGGTAGGCGGTGATGTCCCGTCCTTTGGGTCCGGCCGAGGCGTAGCGGCGGCGCAGCCTGGTGACGGTGTCCGTGAGCGCGGTGTCGGCTTTCTCGATCAGGGCAGCGGATTGGTCGATGGCTGTTTGCAGGGGCTTGTCGTGTGCGCGGATGAGTGTGGCCACCACGTTGAAGTAGTCGTCGTTGAAGCACTCCCAGCGGGCGGAGTAGACGTCGTTGACCAGCATGGCGTGTTCCACGGCGAGGTCTTTGACCGAGGCGAGCTCCTCGTCGTCCTGGAGGTCCTGGGTGAGGTCCAGGTCCAGGACGTATTCGATGCAGGTGATGTACGGGCGCAGTCCTACGTTGCTGCGTCGGACTTGGAGGTAGGTCTCCAGGTCCGGAATCTCTGCGGTGGCGCGGAGCTTGTTCTCTTGCTGCGCCCCGGCGAACCAGTTCTGCCAGGCCTCGCGGTATCGCCGGTAGACGCCTTCGGGCATGCGCTGTTCCAGGGTTGTCCAAATGTCGTGGAAGGCGCGGCCGTAAGGGTGTTGGCCGTTCTCCCAGTTGGCGTCGATCTCGTCGAACAGGCCACGCTGGAGCAGCGCGACGTCGTCTACTTCGAACATGAGCGAGGTGACGCAGGAGGAGTGGGCCACTCGGTGCGGGAGGCCGACGGAGTACACCATGGATTCCCATAGGGGGTAGCGGTGCTCCAGCATGCGGCCGAGCTCCGCCGGATGGGAGAAGGGCAGGAACGCAGCTGCCCAGGCGGCGTTGTGTTCATAGATGGTGGGGTAGTCGGGGTTGACCTTCGCGGTGGTAGAGCACACCAGCGGCGGCCAACGGAAAGTTTCGCCGGGTGTCAGAACCTGGTGGGGGGCTGTGTCGTCCGTACTGGGGTGGATTGTCGTGATACGGGGCGTCACTGTGGGCTCCTGTGAGCAGAGGCGATGGGGTGTTCACGGCAGGGCCGGACGGTCGCGACTGCCGTGGTAGCTGCATATGGGCCTTCCATCCAATGCGACTCCGCCGCCCCATGGACCCCCGCCAAGGCGGTTGGAAGCGTGAAGGCATTGAATCCTTGTGCACTCGTGAACCGAGATGGCTGCTTGGGCCGGGGACATCTCGCTCAAGTCGGCCCTCATCACCGCGCCAGCGGCACGCCTGCCCACAGCGTGGCAACACGCGGCCCTGTGCGGCGCGCGCCGCCACAGCGTGGCGAACGCGCAGCCCGCACCCAGCGGAGCTGGATGGCGGTTATGCCTTCAGCTTCCGTACGTCGATGGATTCGGCCAGGGCCAGCAACCCGGCGTCGCCGGGGTGGAGATGGTCGCCGCTGTCGTACGCGGGCCGCATCCGCTGCGGGCGGTCCGGATCGCGGAGCACCCCGTCGAAGTCGAGGACCGCGTCGAACACCCCACCGCTGTCGCGGATGAACGCGTTGACCTCGGCCCGCCGCGCATCCACCGCCGCCGTGCAGTCGGCGAACCCCTCGCACGGTGCGATCGTCGCCCCCACCACCCGGAGCCCGTGCCCCCGTGCCCGCTCCGCGATGGACCGCATCCCGGCGATGACCTGCTGCGCGGAGAACCCCCACCGCACATCGTTTATCCCCTCGAACACCACGACCGTACGGGCCCCGCTCTGTGCCAGGACGTCGCGGTCCAGCCGGTGCTGGGCGCTGACCCCGCCGCTGTCGGCGCTGATGCCGTCACCGGGGTAGCGGTCGGAGACGACGCGGTTCGCCGAGATCCCGTGGTTGAGGACTCCGTACCGCGGGACCTCGTCCTGTGTCCGGAGCCGCCGCGCCAGCACGTCCGGCCAGCGGCGGTTGGCGTCGGCGGTCGACTTGTCCCCGTCGGTGATCGAGTCGCCGAGCGCCACCACCGCCCCCGGCCCCCCGGCGACGTCGACCCCGGTCAGGAACGGCCAGCTGGTGACCGTCCCGGTGTAGGCCGTCCCGCCGCCGTCTCCCGTACGGTCCCCGCTGCCGGGCCCGCTCAGATACGAGATCTGGTTGGTCCTGGTGTGCACGGGCGCGGCTGTCACCGTGTCCGGCAGATGCAGACTGACCAGCAGGTTCGTGGCCGGGGGCACAGGGAAGTCCAGCGGGTCGCTGAACACCTCGGCGCCCGCCGGGATCTCGGTGCCCGCCTTCCCGCCGAAGGCCAGCCGCCGCGGCGCGCCCTGCGCGGCCGCCCCCTCCTTCTGGACCGCGACCGAGGCGTGCCCGATCCGCACCGGCTCGGCCGCGAAGGTGTTGGCGAGCCGGATGCGGACCCCGTCCCCGCCCGCGCTGCTGTGCACCACCAGCCGCAGCGTCCGGTCCGTCCACGGCCCCACGGCCGTGTATCCGCCGGTGCTCGCGGACCAGGTCCCGGTCCAACCCCCGTACCGCGTACGGACGGTGGCCGCGAAGACGTGCAGATCCGCGTCGGGCCCGGGGTCCTCCGGCAGGACCACGGACGCGACGTCCCGCCCGCGCGCGACCGGCACCGACACCGCGTAGATCCGCGCCTTCTCGGTGCGCTGCCCTTCGGGCGCGTTGAGGTGGGGGAGGGTGACGGCCTTGGTGCTCAGGGGGCCGGTGCGCCAGTCGGGGGCGGTGAGGGTGAACGTTGCGCTGCCACCGTCCCGGTAGCGCACGGTCCCGGTGCCGGACACGTCCGCGCCGTCCCCGGCGGAGGTGCCCGCGACGAGGAAGGTCAGCGCGTCGCCGCGACCCCGTAGCCGTACCGCCTGCCCGTCGGCCCGTACGTTGTCCGGCTTTCCGGCGGCCGGGCCCGGCCAGGTCAGCCCGGCCCCGTTGACGGTCAGCCGGCGGCCGGGGGACCAGCCCGCGGCGGCCAGGTCCTGGGCGGACAGGGACCGGCCCGCGCCGTCGAAGTCGGCCTCCGCGGGGCGGGCGTCGTCGCTGATGGCCGTGTTGTCGAAGAGCCGCTCCAGGGGGAGCGGCTCGGCGGCCCGGGGCCGGGTGAGGGCGCTCGCGGCGCCCGGCTGGTGGGCGAGGGCGGGCGCCCCCGCGGTGGCGAGGGCGATGGCCGCTCCTCCCACGACGATCGCGATGGTGTGTCGTCTTCCGGCGAGCATGGCCGTCGTCCCCTCCCGCATCCGCTGTGATCCGACAGGTTCGGGTCGAAGGTAGGGACGGGTGGGGCGGTCGTCAATGATCCCGGCCTCAACCGCCGCTGAATTCCCGCTGCCGTACGCGCCTTTGGCTCTGCCGACATCCGCTGTTCCGCGCGTGCCTGTGGTGCGGGCCACGGGATGGATGCGAACCTGTGTGGTATGAACATCCCTTTCCTGGACAACTGGCGCAGGCGGCACGCCCCCGTGAACACCTCCGTGGCGACCGAGCTCGGTAGAGAGGACCCCGAAGGGGTCGCCGAGCTGCTGGCCGAGTGCGGGCTGCTGCGTAGCCGGGCGTCCTCGATGGGACTCGAACTCGACGACTCCGCGCGGTCCTTGGAGGCCCTCGACCAGCTGCTGCCGCGCTGGCGCGACGACCCCGAGGAGCTGCCCTGGCTCGGCAACGACGCGGGCCTGTACCTGGGCACGGTCATCGTCCGTACGGTGCCGGGCGCGGCCTGGCAGGTCTGGCCGAACGGTCAGCCGGTGGTCAGGCTCGCCTCCGGCCGGGAGGTCAACGTGGTGGAGGCGGGGCTCGACTGGGCCATCGGCGGCGCCCCCGAGCTCACCCAGATCTACGCGGAGGCCTCCGAGAGCTGAGGCGCCGCGGGTCCGTACACCCCGCGCATTCCATGATCGCATCCGTGATGGTATGCGCTGATCAGGGCAACAATACGGTTATTCGCCGCTTGATGCGTGTCGCGGCGAAGTGCCGCATCCGGCTGGATAGTTTGCGCTGACCGCCGACGACGACCCCGACACAGACGACCCGACGCAGACGACCCCCGACACAGCTGAAAGTGGGCAAGGCTGGGCATGGCCGCTGACGGAGCCGACACCGTCACAGCAGGCGATCCGCTGATCGAGCTGCGCGACGTCAACAAGCACTACGGCACGCTGCACGTCCTCAGGGACATCGACCTCACCGTGGGCCGCGGGGAGGTGGTCGTGGTCATCGGACCCTCCGGGTCCGGCAAGTCGACGCTGTGCCGGGCCATCAACCGGCTGGAGACCATCGAGTCCGGCACCATCACGGTCGACGGCAAGCCGCTGCCCGAGGAGGGCCGGGCGCTGGCCCGGCTGCGCGCGGACGTGGGCATGGTGTTCCAGTCCTTCAACCTCTTCGCGCACAAGACCGTGCTGGAGAACGTCTCGCTCGCCCCCGTGAAGGTGCGCGGCCGCAAGAAGGAGGACGCCGAGCGGCGGGCGCGCGAACTACTCGACCGCGTCGGCCTCGCCGCACAGGCGCCCAAGTACCCGGCGCAGCTCTCCGGTGGCCAGCAGCAGCGGGTGGCGATCGCCCGCGCGCTGGCGATGGATCCGAAGGTGATGCTCTTCGACGAGCCGACCTCGGCCCTGGATCCGGAGATGATCAACGAGGTGCTGGAAGTCATGCGGCGGCTGGCCCGGGACGGGATGACGATGGTCGTGGTCACCCACGAGATGGGCTTCGCGCGCTCCGCCGCGAACCGCGTCGTCTTCATGGACGGCGGCCGGATCCTGGAGGACCGGGCTCCCGAGGCGTTCTTCACCGCGCCCGAGAGCGACCGTGCCAAGGACTTCCTGTCCAAGATCCTCAAGCACTGAGCGGGGCACCGGAGATGAACCGTACGGTCACCGCCCCGCTGCGGGCCCTCGCCCTCGCGCTGTGCGCCGCCCTGCTCGCCACCGCCACCGCCTGCGGCAGGGAGGGCAGCCCACCCGTCAAGGGCCCGCAGCCCGGGCAGCTGCCGCGCTACCAGGTCGCCCAGGGCTACGAGCTGCCCGACTCGCCTACCTGGCGCCGCGCCAAGGCGCGCGGCCATCTCATCGTCGGCGTCAAGGAGGACCAGCCCTTCCTGGGCGAGAAAGACCCCGCCACCGGGGTCTACTCCGGCTTCGACATCGAGATCGCCAAGATGATGTCCGCCTCGCTCGGCTTCGACCCAAAGACCATCGAGTTCAGGACCATCGCCTCCGCCAACCGCGAAACCGCCCTGCAGAACGGCCAGATCGACTACTACGTCGGCACCTACACCATCAACGACCTCCGCAAGAAGCAGGTCGGCTTCGCGGGCCCGTACTACATGGCCGGGCAGTCGCTGCTCGTGCGGGCCGACAACGACGACATCAAGGGGCCGCAGGACCTCGCGGGCAAGACCGTCTGCTCGGCCGCCGGATCGACCCCGCTCCAGCGGATCAAGGACGAGTACCCGCGGGCCCGCGCCGTCTCGTACGACACGTACTCGATCTGCGTGGACAACCTGCTGACCCTGCAGGTCGACGCGGTCACCACGGACGACACGATCCTGCTGGGCTACGCGGCCAAGGTGCCGGACGAGCTGAAGGTGGTCGGCAAACCCTTCTCCCAGGAGCCGTACGGCATCGGGGTGCCCCGGAGCGACAACGCGCTGCGGTTCGCGCTGGACGACGCGATCGTCGAGAACGAGAAGAACGGCAACTGGAAGAAGGCCTACGACGTGACGCTCGGCCTGTCCGGCGTGCCCGCCCCGAAGCCGCCGCCGGTCGACCGCTACCCGGCGGGCTGAGGTCACAAGGAGTTCAGGAAGACCGATGGACGTACTCCTCGACAACTGGTCGCTCTACGGCGAAGGCCTCTGGGGGACCGTGCAGTTGACGATCCTCGCCTCGCTGCTCGCACTCGCCCTCGGGGTCCTGATGGCGGGGTTCCGGGTGGCCCCCGTCGGCTCACTGCGGACGCTCGGCACCGCGTGGGTGACCGTGCTGCGCAACACCCCGCTGACGCTGCTGTTCTTCGCCGTGCTGCTCGGGCTGCCGCGCTTCGGGCTCGTACTGCCCTTCCAGACCTTCGCGATCCTCGCCCTGGGCTGCTACACCTCGGCCTTCATCTGCGAGGTGGTGCGCTCGGGCATCAACACGGTGCCGGTGGGGCAGGGCGAGGCGGCGCGCAGCCTCGGCATGACCTTCACACAGTCGCTGGGGCTCGTGGTGCTGCCGCAGGCGTTCCGGACCGTCATCCCGCCGATCGGATCCACGCTGATCGCCCTCGCCAAGAACTCGGCCATCGCCGGGTCGTTCAGCGTCACCGAACTCCTCGGTGTCTACAAGCCGTTGAACGAGATGGGCTACAGCATCGTCTGGTCCTTCGTGTGGATCGCCGTCGGCTATCTGATCGTGACCCTGACCATCAGCGCGCTGTTCAACGTGCTGGAGAAGCGCTGGGGAGTCCGCCGATGACCACGACCGCCACCGCCCTCTACGACCTGCCGGGCCCCAGGACCCGGGTCCGGCACCGGTGGTACGGCATCGGCGCGACCGCCGTCATCCTGGGGATCCTGGCCTGGATCGCGTATCTCCTGTTCGACACGGGCCAGTTCGAGGCCGAGAAGTGGCGGCCGTTCGCGTACCAGGGCATCCAGGACCTGCTGCTCGAAGGGCTCGCCAACACGCTGAAGGCCTTCGGCCTGGCGGCGGTCCTCTCGCTGGCCCTCGGCGCGGTCCTGGCCTGCGGGCGGCTCTCCGAGCACCGGCCGCTGCGCTGGCTGGCCACGCTCTTCGTGGAGTTCTTCCGCGCGATGCCGGTGCTGGTGATGATCTTCTTCGTGTTCGTCGCGCTGAAGGCCCAGCCGCTGACGGCGCTCGTCACCGGGCTGACGCTCTACAACGGCTCGGTGCTGGCGGAGGTGTTCCGCACGGGCATCAACTCGGTGGAGCGCGGCCAGCGCGAGGCGGCGTACTCGCTGGGCATGCGCAAGACGCAGGTCATGGCGAACGTCCTGGTCCCGCAGGGGGTACGGGCCATGCTCCCTGCCGTCATCAGCCAGCTGGTGGTGGCGCTGAAGGACACCTCGCTCGGCTTCCTCATCACCTACGAGGAGTTCCTCCAGGCGGGCAAGCTCATCGCCACCAACCTCGACTACGACCTCCCCTTCATCCCCGTCGTCCTGATCATCTCGCCCATCTACATCGGCCTGTGCATGCTGCTTTCCTGGTTCGCCAACTGGGTCGGCAAACGCGAACGCCGCAACGTCAAGACCAGCGCCGCCGAGGTGGCCCCGGCAGGCCCCTCGGAGTCCCTGTCGGGGCCGACGGGCGCGGACCGACCGTAGGGGGACGGTCCACCGTCCGGCCCACCTGGCCGAATCCGGCTGATCGGCCCGGCAACTCGACAACGGTCAGTCGGCCACGGGGAGTTCCCCGTAGGACGGGTCGGTTTCGGGGAGGTGTTCATGAGCGCGAGAGTAGCCCGCCGCCGTACCGGCGTTCGAGCCCTGTGGATAACTCCGGGGGACTCCTGGCGGTTTCGGTGCTGCTGACCGTTGTCGGTGGGCGCGGTTAGGCTGCGGGCACAGCCGGTCACCGCGCCCTGTGGAGGTACGCATGCGCCGTCCCGCCGTACGGAGTCTGTCCCTGCTGGCCGCCGGCGCGGCCGTGCTGGCGGCCACGACGGGCGCGCCACCGACCAGCCGGGCCGGCACGGCGATCGAGGCCGGGCCCACCTCCTCTTCCGCGCCCGCCAAGTCCCCTTCCGCGCCCGCCAAGTCCCCTGTCGCCGTCGGCCGCGGCGGCGTGGTCTCCAGCGTGGACGCCGACGCCTCGGCCGCGGGCATCGAGGTGCTGCGGCGCGGCGGCAACGCGGTGGACGCGGCGGTCGCCACGGCCGCCGCGCTGGGGGTCACTGAGCCGTACTCCGCGGGCGTGGGCGGCGGTGGCTACTTCGTCTACTACGACGCCGCGGACCGCATGGTCCGGACGCTCGACGGGCGCGAGACCGCGCCCCGGAGCGCGGACGCCGGCCTGTTCCTGGAGAACGGCAGGCCGATCCCCTTCGACCAGGCCGTCACCAGCGGCCTGAGCGTCGGCACCCCCGGCACGCCCGCCACCTGGGACGCAGCTCTCAACACGTGGGGAAGCCGGTCCCTCCGGGAGGTGCTGAAGCCCGCGGAACGGCTCGCCCGCGACGGCTTTACGGTCGACGCGGCCTTCCGGCAGCAGACCGCCGACAACGAGGCGCGCTTTCGTGACTTCCCCGCCACCGCCGAGCTCTTCCTGCCCGGCGGCCGGCTCCCCGCCGTCGGCTCGACCCTCAAGAACCCGGACCTGGCCCGCACCTACGCCGAGCTGGCCAAACGCGGCGTGGACGCCCTCTACAAGGGCGAGTTGGGGCGTGACATCGTCCGCACGGTCCGCCGCCCGCCGGTCGCCGCGGGCGCCCAGCGGGCCGTCAGGCCAGGCAACCTGCGGACCGGGGACCTGCGCGCGTACGCGGTCAAGCGCCAGGCGCCGACCCGCACCGCGTACCGAGGGCTCGACGTCTACAGCATGGCGCCCTCCTCGTCGGGCGGTACGACCGTGGGCGAGGCGCTCAACATGCTGGAGTCGGCCGACCTGGGGGAGCTGAGTGAGCGTCAGTACCTGCACCGGTTCATCGAGGCGAGCCGGATCGCCTTCGCCGACCGGGGGCGCTGGGTCGGCGACCCGGCCTTCGAGGACGTGCCGACCAAGGGGCTGCTCTCGCAGTGGTTCGCGGACACGCGCGCGTGCCTGATCCGCGACAACGCGGCCCTCGCCGGCCCGGTCGCCCCAGGCGACCCGCGCCACCCCGTCCCCTGCGCCGCGGGCGGCGCGGCGGCGCCGACCCCGTACGAGGGCGAGAACACCACGCATCTGACGGCCGCCGACCGCTGGGGCAACGTCGTCGCGTACACCCTCACCATCGAGCAGACCGGCGGCAGCGGGATCACGGTCCCGGGGCGCGGATTCCTCCTCAACAACGAGCTGACCGACTTCTCCCTCGCCCCGGCCGACCCCGCCGTCCACGACCCGAACCTGCCCGGGCCGGGCAAGCGGCCCCGCTCCTCCATGTCCCCGACGATCGTGCTGGAAAGGGGCCGCCCGGTGGTCGCCCTCGGCTCCCCGGGCGGTGCCACCATCATCACCACGGTCCTGCAGACCCTGCTCGGCCACCTCGACCGCGGTCTGCCCCTCGTGGACGCCATCGCCGCCCCGCGCGCCAGCCAGCGCAACGCCGCCGCGACGGAGCTGGAACCGGCGCTGTGGAACAGTCCGCTGCGCGGCCGGCTCGAAGCGCTGGGCCACCGGTTCAAGCAGGTCCCGGAGATCGGCGCGGCGACCGGGGTCCAGCGCCTGCCGGACGGCCGCTGGCTGGCGGCCGCGGAGAAGGCGCGGCGCGGGGGCGGGTCGGCGATGGTGGTGGTGCCGGCCGCGCGGTGACGGATGCTCAACTCCCTTATGCCTACGCTGTTCAGAGCTCGCCCCTTGCGTCCCAGCCGTTCAGAGCCTGCCGAAAACTGTCTGTAGCCCGCCCGCTACCCTCCCTGTAACACGGGGGGTGTCCAATGCTGCGGACCCGGCACCCGACTCGGCCGGGGGGAGAGGGGCGGACCATGCGGAACAGGCAACTCCCGGCACCCGTGCGGGAGTTCGCGGACTATCTGCGGGAGCTCCTGGACGTGCTCGATCCGCAGGTCGGCTGGTACGGGGTCTTCGCCCAGCGCGACCCCGACGGGATACGGGCCTGTCTGGAGGGCGCCGAGGTCCTGCCCTGGGACGTGGTCGAGTCGCTCCTCCAGGACCTGGCCTCGCGCCACGGCGCCGCGATAGCCGAGGAGCAGCGCGGCGTGGCCAGAGGCCTGCACCGGGCCTCGGTCGCGGCCTACGACGCGTACGCCGGCGGGCGGGACGCGCTGCTGGACCGGCTGGACGTCATGCACCGGGAGCGGCAGTACGCGGTGGCGCGCGAGCGCGAGTCGGCCGCGGCGGCCGAGG
>NZ_LIQY01000215.1 GCF_001418495.1 Streptomyces pathocidini
CGCCGCCGCGGCGGCGGGAAGATCCTTCCCCGCGACGCCGAGGAACCCCGTGACACGACCACGGCGGCGCCGAACCGCCCGCCGCCCTCGCCTCAGTGGCGGCGCGTTCGCTGCCGGCGTTGTGAACAGGGCGCTTACGGGCGGGCCGACCCGGCTAGGGTGTGCTGCGTACGGCGCGGATGGCCGCGCACCCAACTGACCGTCGGAGGGACGAAGCCGTGGAGGTCAAGATCGGCGTGCAGCACGCGCCCCGCGAGATCACCCTGGAGAGCGGGCAGAGCGCCGAGGAGGTCGAGCGCGCCGTAGCCGAGGCGCTCTCCGGCAAGTCGCAGCTGCTCAGCCTGGTGGACGACCACGGCCGCAAGGTCCTGGTCCCGGCCGACCGGCTGGCCTACGTGGAGATCGGCGAGCCGACCACCCGCAAGGTCGGCTTCGGCGCCGCCCTGTAGCAACCCGGCGCCCAGCGCAACCGCACGGCGGCCCGGTGGTCCAACCCGACCACCGGGCCGCCGTACATCTGTCCCCACCTGGGCGATCGCACAGGATTACGGGGCGGAGGGCGGGGGTACGACGGCCGTGGACCGGTCGGCACCTGCCGGCCGGAAGCCGTGCGGGAGGACGCGACACATGATCTGGGAAGCGCTCGGCTCGATGGTCCTCGGCCTGACGGTCGCCTACGCCGCCGCCCGCTGGTTGCCCGGCCGGCTCCCCGCCCGCCCCCTGGTGCTCGTCACGGGCGCGGTCGCCGCCCTCTTCGGTGCCCTCATCACGTACACCGTCATCGGCGCGGGCCACCCGCTGGCGACCCTGCTCGGGGGGCTGGCCGTGGGCGCGGCCCTGCTGTCGCTGCTGGTCAGGCCGGCGGGCGGGCGCCAGGTGCGCCGATCACCGGCGGTCTGACCCCTCCCGCCCCGTCCCGTAGTGGGCCCGCGTCCGGTGCGCCGGCGCGGGCCCGTACCGCTCAGGCCGCGAGGCCCAGTGCGGCCATGCGCTTGGTGTGCGCCTCGGTGATCCGCGAGAACATCCGCCCCACCTCGGCCAGATCGAAGCCGTCCGCGACGCCGCCCACGAGCATCGTGGACAGCGCGTCCCGGTCCGCGACGACCCGCTGCGCCTGGCTGAGCGCCTCGCCCATCAACCGCCGCGCCCACAGCGCGAGCCGCCCGCCGACCCGCGGCTCGGCCTCGATCGCGGCGCGCACCTTCTCCACGGCGAACGAGGCGTGGCCGGTGTCGTCCAGCACCTGCAGGACCAGGTCCCGGGTGTCGGAGTCGAGCCGTACGGCGACCTCGCGGTAGAAGTCGCTGGCGATGGAGTCCCCGACGTACGCCTTGACCAGGCCCTCCAGCCAGTCGGACGGCGCGGTCTGGCGGTGGAACTCGTCCAGCGCGGCCGCGAACGGCGCCATGGCCTCGGTCGGGGCGGCGTCGATGTCCGCGAGCCGGTCGCGCAGCCGCTCGAAGTGATGGAACTCGGCGGAGGCCATCTTGGCGAGCTCTGCCTTGTCCTCCAGCGTCGGCGCCAGCTTGGCGTCCTCGGCGAGCCGCTCGAAGGCCGCCAGCTCGCCGTACGCGAGGGCGCCGAGCAGGTCCACGACGGCGGCCCGGTACTGCGGGTCCTCGGATGCCCGCGCCCAGTCCTGGGCGGCGATCCCGGTGGGGGCCGCGGCGGCCGGCTCGGCGGGGGCGGTGGTCTCGTCAGACGTCTCCATGGAGCGCACAATAGTCCGCTCTCGCCTACACGGAAGTCCCTGGTCAGACACGCACGACACGGCGGGCCGCCCAATTGCCCCAACACATGTGCGCGATTCCGGGGTATGGTGGTAATGCACCTGCCGGGAACACGGTGGGTGATCTGATGAATGCGGATGCCCGGTCGGTGGCACGATCGGCTTCCCACCGACAGCCCTCCCCGCGGAGGCGTGCGAGCGCGTACGCCCTGCTGAGCGAGGGGCCCGCTCGCGGCGCGAGTGGATGCGCGAGAGCCAGTGGTCCCGCACTGACGCGGCCACCGACGGCCGACTGTTATCCGGTGCGGTTACGACCCTCCTCGCCCCGTCCCGCCGCGTCTCACAGAAGAGGCGAAACCCTGACTACGTTTAGAGACCTCGGGATCCTTCCCGAGACGGCCGAGGCCCTCGAGGCCGTCGGCATCACTTCCCCCTTTCCCATCCAGGAGATGACGCTCCCCGTGGCCCTCGCGGGCAACGACGTCATCGGCCAGGCCAAGACCGGAACCGGCAAGACGCTCGGTTTCGGCCTTCCGCTGCTGGAGCGCGTCACCGTGCCGGCGGACGTCGAAGCCGGCCGGGCCCAGCCCGAGCAGCTGACCGACGCCCCGCAGGCGCTGGTGGTCGTCCCCACCCGCGAGCTGTGCCAGCAGGTCACCAACGACCTCCAGACGGCCGGCAAGGTCCGGAACGTCCGCGTGCTGTCGATCTACGGCGGCCGGGCGTACGAGCCGCAGGTCGAGGCGTTGAGGAAGGGCGTCGACGTGGTCGTCGGCACCCCCGGGCGGCTGCTCGACCTGGCGGGCCAGAAGAAACTGCGGCTCTCCTCCGTCCGGGCGCTCGTCCTGGACGAGGCCGACGAGATGCTCGACCTGGGCTTCCTGCCCGACGTCGAGAAGATCATCCAGCAGCTGCCGGCCAAGCGGCAGACGATGCTCTTCTCCGCGACCATGCCCGGCCAGGTCATCTCGCTCGCCCGGCGCTACATGTCGCAGCCCACGCACATCCGCGCAACCGCGCCGGACGACGAGGGCCAGACGGTGGCCAACACCACCCAGCACGTGTTCCGCGCGCACTCCCTGGACAAGCCGGAGCTGGTCTCCCGCATCCTCCAGGCCGAGGGCCGCGGCCTGGCGATGATCTTCTGCCGTACGAAGCGGACGGCCGCCGACATCGCCGAGCAGCTCTCGCGCCGCGGGTTCGCCTCCGGCGCGGTGCACGGCGACCTCGGCCAGGGGGCGCGCGAGCAGGCGCTGCGCGCCTTCCGCAACGGCAAGGTGGACGTGCTCGTCTGCACGGACGTCGCCGCGCGCGGCATCGACGTCGACGGCGTGACGCACGTCATCAACTACCAGTCCCCCGAGGACGAGAAGACCTACCTGCACCGCATCGGCCGCACCGGCCGCGCGGGCCGCTCGGGTACGGCCGTCACACTCGTCGACTGGGACGACATCCCGCGCTGGAAGCTGATCAACAAGGCGCTGGACCTGCCGTTCGACGAGCCCGAGGAGACGTACTCCACCTCCGAGCACCTCCACGAGCTGCTGGGCATTCCGGCGGGCGTCACCGGCGTCCTGCCGCGGGCCGAGCGCACGCGCGCCGGGCTCGACGCCGAGGAGATCGAAGACCTCGGCGAGACCGGTGGACGCGGGCGCCGGGGCGGCCGCCCCGCGTCGTCCCCGTCCGCGGAGCGGACAGAGGAGCGCCCGAAGCGCGCGCCGCGGCAGCGGCGGCGGATGCGCGGCGGGGTGCCGCTCGCGGAGGGCGCGGAAAACGCCACCTCGGCGTCCGACACCGCCGCCGAAGCCGGCGCCTCGGCCACGGCCTCGGGCGAGGCGGCTGACACGGCCGAGACGAAGGCGCCGCGGCGCCGCCGCCGGAGCCGCGCGGCGAAGCCGGCGGCGACCGAGGCGAGCACCTCGGCCGCTCCGGAGGCGGCAGAGCCGAAGGCCGCGTCCTCGGACGCCGAGGCCCCGGCCAAGCCCCGCCGGCGCCGCCGCACCCGCTCCGCCAGCCCGGCAAAGCCGGACCCCACACCGGAAAGCTGAGCCACCCCACACCAACGGGCGCGGCCCGTCCCTTGTCAGGGACGGGCCGCGCCCGTTGCGTTCCGGTGTGGGCAGGCGTTCCGCTTAGGGCGATGGGGGTCCCCCCGGACGGAGTCTGGGGGGACCCCCAGCCCCCAGCGGAACGCATGCCCACAGCGGGGGCGAACCACGGCCCACCTGGCCCGTCCCGCCGCGTGGTGAATCCGCCGGCCCCGGATAGCCTCGGCGTATGAGTTTGCCGCTGTTTCTCGGATTGCCATCGTGTGCTCGGGCGTTTCGGCTTCGGACCGGGCGTGGGGAGTTCGCCGGGTTGGAGAGCCTGCCGCCGGAGGGGGTGGCACGACGGGGCAGCGCGCTGCTCGTGCCGGGGTTCACGGGCAGCAAGGAGGACTTCCTCGCGCTGCTGGAACCGCTGGCCCGGCGCGGGTTCCGCGTCGTGGCCGTGGACGGCCGCGGCCAGCACGAGTCCGGCGGCCCGCGCGAGGAAAGCGCCTACGCGCAGGACGAGTTGGCGCAGGACATCCTCGCCCAGGCCGCTGCCATCGCGGCGCAGGACATCCTCGCCCAGGCCACTGCACGTACCGGCCTCGCGCAGAAGGCGACCGCTCCCGCCCAGGAGGCGGCCGCGGCCGGAGGCGAGCCCCTGCACCTGCTCGGCCACTCGCTCGGCGGCCTGATCACCCGAGCCGCCGTCCTCAAGGACCCCTCCCCCTTCGCCTCGTACACGATCATGGCCTCAGGCCCGGCCGCCATCTGCGAGGCCCAGCAGGCCCGTACCCGGATCCTGATCGACGCGCTCGGCCGCTTCGACATGGAGACCGTCTGGCGCTCGATGCGCGCCCTCGACCCCCCGGAGGCCGCGAACGCGGCGACCCCGCCGGCCGTTGCGGAGTTCCTGTACCGGCGCTGGCTGAACACGGTCCCCGCGCAACTGGTCGCGACGGGCGGGCAGTTGCTCGTCGAGCCGGACCGCGTCGCCGAGCTGGCGGCCGTGCCGCTGCCCAAGCACGTACTGTCCGGGGCCGTCGACTACGCCTGGCCGATCCCGCTGATGGACGACATGGCCGTACGGCTCCGGGCCCACCGGACCGTCATCGAGGGCGCCGAGCACTCCCCCGGCGTCGAGCGGCCCGGGCCGACGGCCGAGGCGATGGCCGACTTCTGGGAGCGGCACGCGAGCGCGTAGCCCCCGCCCGACACCCCGCTCGACGCCCAGCTCGGAGCCACGCCCGGAACCACATCGGAGCCACGCCCGGAACCGCAGGGCTCGCCACAGGACGCCCCCGGAATCACGCCCGGGCCCGCACCGGAACCACGCCCGGAACCGCGCCTTTGACCGTGCCTGGAAACCGCGCCTAGAACTGCGCCTGCAAGTGGTCCCAGAAGCCGTCCCGCAGGGCCCGCCGCAGGTCGGCGT
>NZ_LIQY01000216.1 GCF_001418495.1 Streptomyces pathocidini
GACGTGCTGAGCCGGGGGGCCGCCCCCGAGGTGCTGCTGGTCTCCGTCGGCGCACTCGCGCCCGTATGCCTCCAGGTCGCCGAGCTGCTCGCCGCCCGGGGGACCGGCTGCACGGTGGTCGACCCGCGCTGGGTCAAGCCCGTGGACGCGGCGCTGCCCGAACTGGCCGCGGGCCACCGGCTCGTGGCCGTCGTGGAGGACAACAGCCGGACGGGCGGCGTCGGTTCGGCGGTGGCGCAGGCCCTGCGGGATGCGGACGTGGACGTTCCGCTGCGCGACTTCGGCATTCCCGCGCGCTTCCTCGACCACGGGAAACGGGCGGAGGTGCTGGCCGACATCGGGCTCACCCCGGCCGAGATCGCCGGCCGGATCAGCGCCTCCCTGGCCGGGCGGCCCCGTACGGCCAACGGGCACGGCAACCCGGAAGGGGAGGCCTTCAGGAAGGGGAAGGCGGCCATCACGGAGGGGGCAGCCATCACGGCAGGGGAGGCCATCACGAAAGGGGAAGGCGCATGACGTCCGCCGAGTCGTTCGGACCGCTGGACGGCGCGGCCGGAACCGGCGCCAAGGGCTTCGACCTGGGCGCGCTGCTCGCGGAGCGCGGCGCCGAGCGCTACGCCCTGCACGCCCGGCACCTCAACCACCAACTGCCGCGCATGCTGCGCACCATCGGGTTCGACAAGGTCTACGAGCGGGCCGAGGGCGCGTACTTCTGGGACTCCGAGGGCAACGACTACCTCGACATGCTGGCCGGGTTCGGCGTGATGGGGCTCGGCCGCCACCATCCCGTCGTACGGAAGGCGCTGCACGACGTGCTCGACGCCCCCCTCGCCGACCTCGTCCGCTTCGACTGCCAGCCGCTGCCCGGTCTGCTCGCCGAGCGGCTGCTGGCCCATGTGCCGCATCTGGACCGGGTGTTCTTCGGCAACACCGGAGCGGAGGCGGTCGAGACTGCGCTCAAGTTCGCCCGCTACGCGACGGGGCGGCCGCGGATCATCTACTGCGCCCACGCCTTCCACGGGCTGACCACCGGCTCGCTCTCGGTCAACGGCGAGGACGTCTTCCGCGAGGGGTTCGCGCCGCTGCTGCCCGACACGGCGATCGAGATGGGTGATCTGGGCGCGCTGGAGCGCGAGTTGCGGCGCGGCGACGTGGCCGCGCTGATCGTGGAGCCCATCCAGGGCAAGGGCGTCACCGCCACCCCGCCCGGATTCCTGCTCGCCGCCCAGGAGCTGCTGCGCCGCCACAAGGCGCTGCTGATCGCCGACGAGGTGCAGACCGGGCTCGGCAGGACCGGCGACTTCTTCGCGTACCAGCACGAGGAGGGCGTCGAGCCGGACCTGGTGTGCGTGGCCAAGGCACTGTCCGGCGGCTACGTGCCGGTCGGGGCGACGCTCGGCAAGGACTGGATCTTCAAGAAGGTCTACTCCTCCATGGACCGGGTACTGGTCCACTCCGCCAGCTTCGGCTCCAACGCGCAGGCGATGGCCGCCGGCCTGGCCACCCTCGCCGTCATGGAGGACGAACAGCTCACCGCCAACGCCCGGCACACCGGTGAGCTGCTGCGCTCCCGGCTGGCCGGGCTGGTCGACCGGTACGAGCTGCTGCGCGACGTACGCGGCCGGGGGCTGATGATCGGGATCGAGTTCGGCAAGCCCAAGTCGCTCGCGCTGCGCAGCCGTTGGACGATGCTGCAGGCCGCCCGGAAGGGGCTGTTCGCGCAGATGGTGGTGGTGCCGCTGCTCCAGCGGCACCGGATCCTCACCCAGGTCTCGGGGGACCACCTGGAGGTCATCAAGCTGATCCCGCCGCTGATCATCGGCGAGCGGGAGGTGGACCGCTTCGTGCGCGCGTTCACCGAGGTGATGGACGACGCGCACAACGGCGGCGGGCTGATCTGGGACTTCGGCCGGACCCTGGTGAAGCAGGCGGTCGCGGTCCGGTGACCGTGGGGGCGCCCGGCCTGTAGAGGCGTCTGGCCCGTACGGACGCCCCGCCTGTAGAGATGCGCCGCCCGTAGGGACGCGCTGCACGTACGGTCACCCGGCCCGTAACGGTCACCCGGACCGTACCGGCGCGCGTCTGTCAGAGGCTGCCGTCGAGGAGGCGGGCCCGCAGGCGTTCGCGGCGGTCCGGGCCGAAGCCCAGGCCCTCGGTGAAGTAGGCGTCCACCGATCCCCAGGTCTCCTCGAGGGCCGTGAAGGCAGCCGCCAGGTACTCGGCGCGGGCGTCGAACAGCGGGCTCAGCAGCTCCCGCACCTCGTCGGGCAGCTGTGCCTCGGACTGGTCGCGGCGGCGCACGAGGTAGCGCCGGTGGGGCGCGTTGCTCTGCAGGTAGTCGGCCTCGATCGCGTCCCGCTCGACGCCCACGGCCAGCAGCGTGATGGCGACCGAGAGCCCGGCCCGGTCCTTGCCCGCCGCGCAGTGCATCAGCGCCGGAACGCTGTCCTCCGCCATCGCGTGCAGCACCCGGCCGTGCTCGGCGGTCCGCGTCCTGACGATCTCCTGGTACGTGGCGGCCATCCGGGCCGCGGCCTGGCCGTCGCCGAGGGCGGCCCGCAGCTCCGCCAGCTCGCCGTTGCGCACCATCTGCCAGAACTCGGCGCCGTGCGCGGGGTCGGTGAGCGGGAGGTTCACCTGGCGTACGCCGGGCAGGGCGACGTCCGGGCCCTCGAGGGCCAGGTCGGCGGAGTTGCGGAAGTCGAAGATCGTGTGCAGCCCGAGGGAGTCGAGGAACGCGGCATCCTCCGGGGTGGCGCTCGCCAGGTGGCCGCTGCGGTAGAGCGCACCGGAGCGCACCCGCCGCCCGTCCGCGGTGGGCAGCCCGCCGACGTCGCGGAAGTTGCGGACCCCGGTCAGCGCGGGCTCGCCGGGCTGGTCCTGCGCGGACTGCGGAATCGGCGGCGTCTGCGTCACGGGCGCTCCCTGGGCTCGATCGTCGGCTTGGTCCCTCGGCTCGGCCGGGCGGCGTCGCCGGCACGGGACAACTCGACGATACGACAACGGTTCACACCGCAATCATCTGCCGCGGGCCGCCGCCGTTCCGCACGAGCGAACTGACCAGGTGGTTCATGTCACGCACCGTCAAGGGTTGGTTACAGTGGAGTAGGTCGCTGTCCGGGGTGGATCGTGTACCGCCGTGACAGACGATGCGACATCACCCATCACCAACAGCGCGATTCTCTAATGGCCTTCAGCAACCAAGCCCGTTACATAATGGAGCGGTCGGGGCAGCACCAGAGCCCACCCACGATTCCCTAACGGGCTTGAGGAGCCAAGGCCGTTACACCATTGCGCAGTGGGGTCGGAGCCCCAGCTCGCGCGTCAGTGCCTCGTCCACCCACGTCTCCATCCGCCGCCGGCTCAGCTCGCCCGGGTAGGCCGTCATCTGGACGGCGAGCCCGTCCAGCAGGGCCGTCAGCCGCCAGGCCGCCGCGCGCGGGTCCTCGCACTCGTACTCGCCCGCCGCCGCGCCCTCCGCGATGACTTCGGCCAACGTGGCCTTCCACTGCCGGTCCAGGCCCAACGACACTTCGCGCAGCGCCGGTTCGCGCAGCGCGGCGGCCCAGCCCTCGATCCACAGCCGCCAGCCCTTGGCCTGGCCGGTGGGCGAGTACCAGCGCACGGCCGAACGCAGCCTGCGCACCGCGCTGCCGCCGCGGCCGACGAGCGCGCGGAGCCGTTCGAGGTCGGCCTCGGCGGCGTGCTCGAAGGCGGCGGCGACGAGCTTCTCCTTGGTCGAGAAGTGGTACAGCACGAGCGCGTTGCTCACGCCCAGCGCCGCGGCCACGTCGGCGATACGCAGCGCGGCGACCCCGCGCTCCTCGATCTGCTCGACGGCCGCCCGCAGCAGCTCGTCGCGCCGCTCCGCGACGCTCAACCGGACTCTGGCTCTGGCCACGGCGTCACCCTACACACGCCCGGCGGGGGCCCAGCCGCCCGGCGGGGGCCCAGCCGCCCGGCGGGGGTCCGGCCGCCCCTCACTCGGGCGAGGGTGCGGGCGGCTGGTGTCGATCACCTCGGCGGGGGTGCCCTGCTCGCTCACGCCGGTGTGTCCCTTAGGCGGTTGCGGACGACTCGGGCGGTACGTGTGCCCTCAGGCGATCAGGAAGTCCGCCTCCCCCGCCTTCGCTCCCTCAATGAACGCGGTGATCTCGTTGCGGGTGTAGATCAGCGCGGGCCCGTCGGGGTCGGTCGACTGGCGCAGCGCCACCCGGCCGTCGCTCAGCCGCATCGCCTCCAGGCAGCTTCCCCCGTTGCCGCCGCTCCACGGCTTGCGCCAGCCCTCGGTGCCGAGGTCCTTGGCGGGCATCCCGTTGTAGACGCGGCCGTTGTGTACGCCACCCATGCTTCAGAACTCCTTGCGAAAGCCACTCAGGATCCCCGGTGTGGCGTGTGCGGGCGCGGCTTGCGCGCACATCCGGTCCAGGGCCTCCAGGAACGCCGAGACGTCGTCGTGCTGGTCCAGGTAGACACCGCCCACGAGGCTCTCGGTGTAGACGATGTCGGGCAGTTCCTGGATCGGGAACCGGAAGATGTGGAAGGGCCCGTACATGGCCGGATGCGGCCCGGCGGTAAACGGCATGATCTGCAGCCGTACGTTCTCCATCGAGGCGGCCTCGGCCAGCCGGTCGATCTGCTCGCGCATCACGGCGGAGCCGCCGACGGGCCGCCGCAGGACCGTTTCGTCGAGGACGACCCACAGCAGCGGCGCGCCCTCCTTGGTGAGCACCGCCTGCCGCTCGGTGCGCAGGGCGACGCCGCGCTCGATCTCCTCCTCCGCGGCGTGCGGCATCCCGGCGCGCAGCACGGCCCGCGCGTAGCCCGGAGTCTGCAGCAACCCCGGGATGTAGTGCGGCTCATAGGCCCGGATGAGCTCGGCCTCGCCCTCCAGGCTGACGAACGCGCTGAACCACTCCGGGAGTACATCGCGGAAGCGGTGCCACCAGCCGCGCCGGTTGGCGTCGCGGGCGAGCCTGAGGAAGTCCTCCACCTCGGCCGCGTCCGTCACGCCGTACGTCCTGAGCAGCTTCTCGACGTACGGGATCTTCAGGCCGACCTCGGCCTTCTCCATCCTCCGTATGGTGGCGTGCGTGACGTCGAGCGCGTGGCCCGCGTCCTCGTACGAAAGGCCCGCGCGCTCCCGCAGCTCGTGCAGGCGCTTGCCCAGCACCACCCGCAGGACGGTCGGAGCCCCGCCGGACCGCGCGTCCGCCACTACCGATCCCCTCCAACTGCCGTCACAGCAGGGAAGTGTGTCATGCCGTCACCCTGGGCAACAGCCCGTTCTCCCGCACCTGCAATTTACAGATTGAACCTTGCCATACGTCGATCACGGCCCGCATAGTTGCGGAGTGGCTTCCTACCGAGACGCCTTCCGGTTGGCGGATCCGGGTGACATCGTTGCCGTGGACCAATACACCGTGTTCCGGCTGCCCGCGCTGCGCACCTCGGCCGCCGAGGCGCGACGGCGTGTGCTCGCGCTGCTGAGCGAGTGGGGGGCGGACGGGGAGACTCGCGACAACACGGAGCTGGTGGTCTCGGAGCTGGTGACCAACGCGGTCTGCCACACCGACAGCGAGTCGATCGCCTGCGAACTGCGGCTGTCCGGCGCGCTGTTGCGTCTGCGGGTCACCGACGAGGGCCGCCCGGCCGCGCCCCCGTGCCCGGGCCCGGGCGACACCGACGGCGAG
>NZ_LIQY01000217.1 GCF_001418495.1 Streptomyces pathocidini
ACCAGTCTCGCACAGGGTGTCAGCGGCACCGACACCTCGTACACGTACGACGCAGACGGTCAGCGGCAGACCCGCACGGACGCCGCGGGCACCATGCTCTACCTCCCCGCCGGCAACGAACTCCTCTTGAAGGCCGACGGGAAGAAGGCTGGCACCCGCTACTACGAGCACAACGGAGAAACCGTCGCCGTCCGATCCGGCGGCGAAACCTCCTTCCTCATCTCTGACCACCACGGAACCGCCACCACAGCCATCAACGCGGAAACCCTGGAAACCCAGACCCGTAAGATGCTCCCCTTCGGCGAAGACCGTGGCGGCACGCAGCCCGCTTCCTGGCCCGGGGACAAGGGCTTCGTCGGAGGCACCGAAGACGCCACCGGCCTCACCCAACTCGGTGCCCGTGCCTACGACCCAGGAATCGGTCGGTTCATCTCCGTCGACCCCATGATCGACTTTGGCGAAAGCCAACGGACGAACCCCTACGCCTATGCCAACAACAACCCCGTCACCTTCGAAGACTCCGACGGTCTCTTCTTCGGCTGGGCCAAGAAGGTCTACAAGAAGGCGAAGAAGAAGGTCACCAAGGCCGTCAAAAAGGTCAAGAAGGTAGTCAAAAAGGCGGTCAAGAAGGTCAAGCGCGCCGTCAAGAAGGTGGCGAAGGTTGCCAAGCGCGTCATCAAGAAGGCGAAGCGAGTCGTCAAACGCGTCGCGAAAGCCATAGCCAAACGCGCTTACAAGGCGGTCAAGAGAACCATTAAGACCGTTAAACGGTACGCGAGTAACGTAAAGAGGGCTGCCAACGCCACGTACAAGGCAACACGATCGGCCGTTGCAAGCAGTGCACGCAAGGTGTCACCTGGAGTACGGGAGGTCAAGTCCGGCACATCCAGTGTCGGCAGGGCCATGACATCGACGGGTATGGCCCGGCATTGCGTCATACTTTGCAGACATATACATTCCCGTGCCGGTCAACCGGCCCGCCGCACTCCTGGGAAGCGCGGCCTTGACGTCATCGCCAATGAAACGCGCACCCCGCACGTTGAGCCCCTTGGCGGCTTGACCTGCTACCCTGCCAAGCTCTCCGCCAATGACGCCGAGCCCTACTCCAACGGCCGCGTTCTTGAAGTTCTGGCTCCCGAATCCCTCTCGTGCCGCGTAGACCCCAGCGCTCGCCGCGCCGGTTCCGAGCGATACGGCTCCAAGCAAGACAGCAGCTGGCGCCCCGACGCCAGTCAGCGCCAGCACTCCTGCTGCAGCACCGGTAATCGTGCTTACCTTTCCGAGTACGTCGCTGTCGGAGCGAGTACTACCGATTGGGGCAGTTGGTCTCTGGCTGACAGGTAGCGGCGAAGGCGAGGCTGCGGTGCGGGCTGAGGTGGAGTCATCGTCTGGGGTAGCTCCATCTCAGCGCGATCAATGTCAATTACCTGTAACTGGGACTGATCGGGATGGAGGCCCTCTAGTGACGGTGTATGGCAACCGTGATCGAATGCGTGGAATCGTGTTCTCTTTGATATTCCTTTCCTGGGGTTTCGTGTCGGTTACTCGAATACTACTAGGCCATTTTTCCGGCTTCTGGGATGCATTCGGAGCCAGCTGGCTCCTTTTCTCCCCGCTAGCCTTGAACGTCGTACTGGGGAAGGTGATTGTGGACGCCGAAGGTATTCACGCGTGGCGTCCCCTCGGTCGGCGTACCTACCGATGGTGTGAGATCTCGGATATCACCGTCGAAGAGAAGGTGAGCCGTGGGCATGGGGCGCACCGCATCAAGGTTCACCGCCACGGCTGCCGCCCGCGCTGGCTGCCCGCGCCATATGTGGATATCCGTGCATCTCAAGAGTGGTACCAGCAGTTCCTGGTGCAAGCTGAGGAGATCAAGGCGCAGTGGCGGGCCGCTCGCGTTGAGGAGTGAGCCCCAGCTGTGGTCCACCTGTATCGAGGGGTATGGAGCGCGGCGGGAGTAGCGGCCGTGTGCGGCCGGGCGGTGCATGTGCCCGTCACACTGCTGCCCCGCGAGGTCCCTGGCCCCAGGCTCCCAGAGTGCAAGGAATGCGCCGGCCAGGCAGCGCTCTCGCACGCCCAGCTCCACCTGCCGCGCCCCTGACCGCGGTGCTCAGAGGATCAGTGTTGCGAGGCATCAACAGCAGCGCCCCAGCACACCGCCGTCGTCATGGAGTCGAGTTTGCGGTTGCAAGATGAGTTGATGGAGCTCCTGGGCTATGCCGATGAGAGTGCCGGGATCACAGTGTCGGCACTGATCGGAGAGTTCGCTGGAGCGTACGGTGTACAGCGCATCCGCACGACGCTGAAGGAAATTGGGGCGCAGCAGGTCATATTGCAACAGTCGGGCGACCCGGCTCAGTCCAGAATCGTCTATCGGCTGCCCGAACCAAAAGTGGCGTAACCCGGCAACTGCGACTCGGCGCAACCGCCCCACGCCGTACGCCCCACTATGGAGATTGGGCACCTGAACGGCAGGTGCCCAATCGCAGGTGGCTGGGGCCGGGGTCGAACCGGCGACCTATCGCTTTTCAGGCGATCGCTCGTACCAACTGAGCTACCCAGCCACGCAGCCTGGCGGCTGCAGCGGTCCTGACGGGATTTGAACCCGCGGCCTCCACCTTGACAGGGTGGCGAGCACTCCAAACTGCTCCACAGGACCAAACATGCGCGAGC
>NZ_LIQY01000218.1 GCF_001418495.1 Streptomyces pathocidini
ACCACCGCGGTGGAGCTCGGCGGTGCCGAACCGCCGCAACCGGTCGATTGCCGGGCCCCCACGGCGGTGGAACCCGCGGTGCCGAACCGGCCGCAAGCTGGGCCCAGCCAGGGGCCAGGTCCCCCCGCGCGCGGGCGCGGTCAGGGCACCGTGCGGGTGGGGACGGGCTCACGGACCGCGCCGGAGGCGAGAAGGTCGATGTCGCGGGTTTCGCGCATGGTGAGGTAGACGATCAGGGAGATGGCCGCGCAGCCCGCCACGTACCAGTAGAAGCCGGATTCGGCGCCCGCGTCCTTGAACCACAGGGCCACGTACTCCGCCGTGCCGCCGAAGAGGGCGTTGGCGATCGCGTACGGGAGGGCCACGCCCAGGGCGCGGACGCCCGTCGGGAACAGCTCGGCCTTCACGCAGGCGTTGATCGAGGTGTAGCCGGTGATGACGACCAGCGCGAGGAGCGCGAGGCCAAGCGCGGGCCAGAAGCTGCCCGCGTGCCGCAGCATCGTCATGATCGGCACGGTGAGGAACGTGGAGCCCACCGCGAAGGTGATCAGCAGCGGGCGGCGCCCGATCCGGTCGGACAGCAGGCCCGCGAGCGGCTGGAGCGCCGCGAAGACGATCAGCGCGCAGAAGCTGACCAGCGTCGCGGTCTGCTTCGGCAGTCCGGCCGAGTTCGAGAGGTACTTGGTCAGATACGTGGTGTACGTGTAGTACGCGACCGTGCCGCCCATGGTCAGCGCGATGACCAGGAACGCCTCCCGGCGGTGGAGCCACAGCGCCCGCAGCGTGCCCCGCTCCTGCGCAGCGCCCGACTCCGCGCCCTCCACCGTCTCGTACACCTCGGTCTCCAGCATGTTGCGGCGCAGGTAGAACACCACGGCAGCGCCGAGCGCGCCCACGATGAACGGGATGCGCCAGCCCCAGCTGTGCAGCGCCTCGTCGGACATCGTGCGCTGGAGCACGATCTGGAGGCCGAGCCCGGCGATCTGCCCCGCGGTCATGGACACGTACTGGAAGCTGGAGGCGAAGCCGCGCCGGTGGGGCGCGGAGGCCTCGGTGAGGTACGTGGCGCTGGCCGCGTACTCGCCGCCGACGGACAGCCCCTGGAGAAGCCGGGCGACCAGCAGCACGGCCGCGCCGCCGTAGCCGGCGACCGCGTACGTCGGGGCGATCGCGATGAGGACCGCGGAGGCGGACATCAGCGTGACGGTGAGCGTCAGCGCGGCCTTGCGGCCCTTGCGGTCACCGACGCGGCCCAGCAGCCAGCCGCCGACGGGGCGCATGAAGAAGCCCACCGCGAAGATGCCCGCGGTGTTCATGAGTTGGGCGGTGGGGTTCCCGCTGGGGAAGAAGGACCCGGCGAAGTACGTCGCGAAGCTCGCGTACACGAACCAGTCGAACCACTCGACCATGTTGCCGGCCGAGCCGACCCAGATCTTCTTCCACTGCTGCTGTCCCATGACGGGCCACGCTGCCCGAGCGCCCCCGCCCGCAGCAAGAGTGCACACCGCAACGATCTCGCGTACTTGCGTACATTGCGTTCACGGCGGATGGACGCAACACACGGTCCCCCCAACTCCCGGTCGTCGAGGGGATCGTGGCGCGGCCTGACGAGGCGTCAGCCCAGGGGGTGCATCCAGCCGTGGGCGTCCCGCGCGGCGCCCGTCTGGATGTCGAGGAGCGCCTTGCGCAGGCGCATGGTGACCTCGCCCGGCTGCCCGTCGCCCACCGTCCAGTCGGCGCGCGCGGACTTCACCGAGCCGACGGGGGTGATCACGGCGGCGGTGCCGCAGGCGAAGACTTCGGTGAGCGAGCCGCCGGCGTTGCCCTCGCGCCAGTCGTCGACGGAGATGCGGCCCTCGGAGACCTCGTAGCCGAGATCCTCGGCGATGCGCAGCAGCGAGGCGCGGGTGATGCCCGGCAGCAGCGAGCCGCTCAGCTCCGGCGTCACGATGCGCCGCTTGCCGTCCTCCTCCCCGTACACGAAGTACAGGTTCATGCCGCCCATCTCCTCGATCCAGCGGCGCTCGATCGCGTCCAGCCAGACGACCTGGTCGCAGCCGTGCTCAAGGGCCTGGGCCTGGGCGACCAGCGAGGCGGCGTAGTTGCCGCCGGTCTTCGCGGCGCCGGTGCCGCCGGGGCACGCGCGCACGTACTCCTCCGACAGCCAGACCGAGACCGGCTTGACGCCGCCGCGGAAGTACGCGCCGGCGGGCGAGGCGATGACCATGAACAGGTACTCGTTGGCGGGCCGGACGCCCAGGCCCACCTCGCTGGCGAACATGAACGGCCGCAGGTACAGCGCCTGTTCGCCCTCGCTCGGCACCCACGCCTTGTCCTGCTTGACCAGCGCGTCGCAGGCGGCGATGAAGGTCTCGACCGGCAGCTCGGGCATGGCCATGCGGCGGGCGGAGGCCTGGAAGCGCTCCGCGTTGGCCTCGGGACGGAAGGTGGCGACGGTGCCGTCGGGCTGACGGTAGGCCTTGAGTCCCTCGAAGATCGTCTGCGCGTAGTGCAGCGTCATGTTGGCCGGGTCGATCGCCAGCGGCGCGTACGGCACGAGCTGGGCGTCGTGCCAGCCCCGCCCCTCGGTCCACTTGATCGTCACCATGTTGTCGGTGAAGTGGCGGCCGAAGCCGGGGTTGGCCAGGATCGCCGCGCGTTCGGCCGCGGAGAGCGGGTGCGAGGAGGGCTTGAGCTCGATGGCGGTGGTGGGCGTCGTCATGTGTGGTGTCCTTCGCGTCAGGTCAGAGCGGACCGCACCCGCCGTCCTCCTGGTGCTAGGACGTCCGAGTTTCCCCTCGCACAGCGGCCCCATCGCCGATTATCGCAGCGACGGGGCCGTGGACCTACACGTGCGGCCCGAGAGGTCTGGGAGGCAGTCGTGGATCGCGGTCACTGACCGGCCGGGCCGACTGGCGGGTGGGTGCCGCGCGGCCGCCCTTCCGGTGGGAGGGGCGGCGGCGTCCGGCGGGTGGACCCGGCGGTCAGCCGGATACTCGGGCGGCCAGCGCGTCACCGATCGCGTCGGTGGTGCGCGGCGTGCCGTCCCGCTCGGCCAGGTCGGCGGCGACGGCCTCCTCGATACGGGCGGCCTCCTCCGCGTACCCGAGGTGGCGCAGCAGGAGCGCGACGGACAGGACGGTGGCCGTCGGGTCGGCCTTGCCCTGGCCCGCGATGTCCGGCGCGGAGCCGTGGACCGGCTCGAACATCGAGGGGAACTCGCCGGTGGGGTTGATGTTGCCGGAGGCCGCGAGGCCGATGCCGCCGGTGACGGCGGCGGCCAGGTCGGTGAGGATGTCGCCGAAGAGGTTGTCGGTGACGATCACGTCGAACCGCTCGGGCTGCGTGACGAAGAAGATCGTCGCCGCGTCCACGTGCAGGTAGTCGGTGGTGACCTCGGGGTACTCCTGGCCCACCGCGTCGAAGATCCGCTTCCACAGGTGGCCCGCGTGCACCAGCACGTTGTTCTTGTGGACCAGCGTCAGCTTCTTGCGCGGCCGCGCCTGCGCCCGCTCGTAGGCGTCCCGCACCACCCGCTCGACGCCATACGCCGTGTTCAGGCTCACCTCGGTGGCCACCTCGGCCGGCGTGCCGGTGCGCAGCGAGCCACCGTTGCCCACGTACGGGCCCTCGGTGCCCTCGCGGACGACGACGAAGTCGATGTCGGGGCGGCCGGCCAGCGGGCTGGCGGTGTTGGGGAACAGCTTCGACGGGCGCAGGTTGATGAAGTGGTCGAAGGCGAAGCGGAGTTTGAGCAGCAGCCCGCGCTCCAGCACGCCCGACGGCACGGAGGGGTCGCCGATCGCGCCGAGCAGGATCGCGTCGTGGCCCTTCAGCGACTCCAGCTCCGCGTCCGGGAGGGTCTCCCCCGTGGCGTGCCAGCGCCGGGCGCCGAGGTCGTACTTCCTGGTCTCCAGCTTCACGTCCTGCGGCAGGACGGCGGAGAGGACCTTGAGGCCCTGGGCCACCACTTCCTGGCCGATTCCGTCACCGGGGATCACTGCGAGGTCGATGCTGCGAGACATGTTCCGCACCCTACTCCCCGTCCCAGGGTTCGACACGCCTTGTCCGCGATGCGGACCGCCGCGGGGTCGCGCACTGAGCCGTCCGGGGGTTCGGTCGACTGCCGTTCACCCTTTGTACGCCATGGAGTTGGGCTCTCCTGGCAAGTTCTCTTTACATGGACACTCCCCGTATCGGCATCCCGGAGAGCCTGCAGAACCGGATGAGCATGCCGGAGCAGCACGAGTACCTGCGCACCAGGCTCTCCCGCCGCCGCGTCCTCGTGGGCGGCGCGGCCACGGCGGGGACGGCCGGCGGGATCGGCCTGCTGGCCGGCTCGTCCTGGACGGCTCTGGGGGCACCCCCAGCGGTAGCTGGGAGAGGCAGCGCGGGCCCCACGCTCGTCGACTCCCCCGCCACCGTCCGCGTCGACGGTTCCCTGGTCGCCCCCTTCGGCCGCCACCTCGCCTTCGGCGCCGACCCGCGGACGCAGATGCGGATCTCCTGGCAGGTGCCGTTCGCGGTGCGCCGGCCCTTCGTACGCGTGGGGCTCCAGCCCTGGGACCTGAGCCAGAAGATCGAAGCGGAGGTGCGCGAGCTGCACACGCCCTCGCTCTCCGGCAAGCTCCCGGCCGTCGACCAGTTCTATCTGCACGCCGCGCTGGACGGGCTGCGCCCGGGGACCACGTACTACTACGGCGTCGGGCACGAGGGCTTCGACCCCGCCGAGGCGAGCCGGGTGGCGACCGTCGGCTCCTTCCGCACCGCTCCGGCGCGGGCCGAGAAGTTCGTCTTCACCGCCTTCGGCGACCAGGGCGTCAGCTACGACGCCCTCGCCAACGACCAGTTGATCCTGGGCCAGAACCCGTCCTTCCACCTGCACGCGGGCGACATCTGCTACGCCGACTCCGCCGGCCAGGGCAAGGAGTCCGACACCTACGACGCCCGGGTATGGGACCAGTTCCTGGCGCAGACCGAGTCGGTGGCCGCGCGCGTGCCGTGGATGGTGACCACCGGCAACCACGACATGGAGGCCTGGTACTCCCCCAACGGCTACGGCGGCCAGTCGGCCCGCTGGTCCCTCCCGGAGAACGGCCCTGACCCGCGGCAGGCCCCGGGCGTCTACTCCTTCACGTACGGCAACGTGGCCGTGGTGGCGCTCGACGCGAACGACGTCTCGTACGAGATCCCCGCCAACAAGGGCTACACGGACGGGAAGCAGACGGCCTGGCTGGAGAAGCGGCTGCGCGCGCTGCGCGCCGACGACTCCGTCGACTTCGTCGTGGTCTTCTTCCACCACTGCATGTACTCGACCACCGCCTCCCACGCCTCCGACGGCGGCGTGCGCGACGCGTGGCTGGACCTCTTCGAGAAGCACCAGGTCGCCCTGGTGGTCAACGGCCACAACCACGTCTACGAGCGCACGGACGCGATCCGGCGCGGCGAGGTCGGCCGGCAGGTGCCCATCGGCGCCACGACCGACCCCACCCGCGACGGCATCGTCTACGTGACGGCGGGCGGCGCGGGCAAGGCGCTCTACAGCTTCCCGCCGGGCGTCCCGGACAGCTACGAGGGCCACGTCGAGGACGTGGACCACATCGTCAGCTACCACTGGACGAAGGCGCGCGTGCCGGACCCGGACGTGGTCGAGTGGTCCCGAGTCCGCTACACCGGCTTCTCCTTCCTCGCGGTGGAGGCCGAGCCCGGCCCCCACCCGAGGCTGAAGGTCACCGCGCTCGCCGAGAGCGGCGAGCGCATCGACGCCTTCGAGGTGGTACGGAACCGGTCCTAGTGACCGGTGGCACCGCCGTTGTCCCTCCGGTCCAGCGCGCGCTGGA